>JAJCYX010000245.1 GCA_029262715.1 Chloroflexota bacterium | reverse complement strand
CTCGAACTCCAGCTCCTTCGCAGCCCGCTTCATCTGCTTCTCGATGTCCTTCACCAGCCGCAGCATGTCGTCCTTCGGCAAGTCCGCCGCGGTCACGTAAGGCGACTTCGTCTCAGCCACTTGACGCACACGCTGCGTGATGTCCCGCACCTCTTTGATGATCGACTGCGGAACGATACCGTGCTCGGAGTTGTGAACGCGCTGGATCTCTCTCCTGCGGTCGGTTTCGCCAATCGCATTCTTCATAGAGTCCGTGACGCGATCGGCGTACATGACGACGCGACCTTCCTCGTGACGGGCAGCGCGTCCGATCGTCTGGATGAGCGAAGTGTTCGACCTCAGATAGCCTTCTTTGTCAGCGTCCAGGATCGCCACTAGAGAAACCTCAGGTAGGTCGAGTCCTTCACGGAGCAGGTTGATCCCGACCACGACGTCGTAAATACCGAGCCGCAGATCACGAAGGATCTCAGTGCGCTCCAGCGTGTTGATCTCGGAGTGTAGGTAGTGGACTCGTACGCCCATCTCCCGCAAGTAGTCTGCAAGCTCTTCCGCCATCCGCTTCGTCAACGTCGTCACCAGCACACGCTGATTCTTCTTCGTCGTCTCCTGGATCTCGTGCAGGAGGTCATCGATCTGGCCTTCGGTCGGCCTCACTTCAATCACCGGGTCGATCAGACCCGTCGGGCGGATGATCTGCTCAACGCGCTGCTCCTCGTGCGCCAGCTCATACGGTCCGGGAGTTGCCGACACATAGACGATCTGGTTCACGCGGGTCTCGAACTCGTCGAACGAAAGCGGTCGATTGTCGATGGCCGATGGCAGCCTGAAGCCGTAGTCCACCAGCGTTCTCTTGCGTGCAAGGTCTCCGTGGAACATGCCACGGACTTGCGGCAGCGTGATGTGCGATTCATCAATAAATACCAGGTAGTCGTCCGGGAAGTAGTCGAGCAGCGTCCAGGGAGCAGAACCCGCTGGCCTGCGACCGAGCGGTCTCGAGTAGTTCTCAATTCCGGCGCAGGTTCCGGTCTCCCTCAGCATCTCGAGGTCGAAGCGGGTTCGTTGCTCAATGCGCTCAGCCTCAAGCAGCTTGCCCTGCTCGCGGAAAAGCACCAGCTGCTCATCCAGCTCTACCTCGATCTCCTTGAGCGCCTCACCAAACTGCTCTTCCGGTGTGATGAAGTGCTTGCCCGGGAATATGTCCAGTTCATCCACTTCGGCCAGCACCTCTCCGGTCAACGGGTCAAGCTGCGTGATGCGTTCAACCTCATCGCCAAAGAACTGGACGCGAACCGCAAGCTCCTCATACGCCGGCATGATCTCCAGCGTGTCGCCACGCAGGCGAAACCGGCCGCGGACCATCTCCATATCGTTCCGCTCGTAGTACATGTCAACCAGCTTGCGCACCACTTTGCGAAGACCGGGCTCAGTGCCTGTCTTGATATTGAGGACTATCGCCCGGTACTCCTCCGGCGAGCCGAGTCCGTAGATGCACGAGACAGATGCGACGATGATGGTGTCGCGCCGGGTGAGCAGAGATCGAGTCGCTGCGTGACGCAGACGATCAATCTCCTCGTTGATGTCAGATTCCTTTTCGATATAGGTGTCTGACTGCGGAACGTAGGCCTCTGGCTGGTAGTAGTCGTAGTAGGACACGAAGTACTGAACAGAGTTGTGTGGGAAGAATTCCTGGAACTCACCGGCCAGTTGGGCAGCGAGAGTCTTGTTATGAGCGATGATCAGTGTTGGCCTCTGGGTCTGCTCGATCACACCCGCCATCGTGAAGGTCTTGCCTGAACCGGTCACGCCAAGCAGAGTCTGGTGGTGCAGCGCACGACCGTCAACGCCGCTAGTGAGGGCTTCAATTGCCGCCGGCTGGTCACCTGTCGGCTTGAAGTCCGAGACGATTTCGAATCTGCGGTCTGTGGATAGTGTTGTCATAGGCTGAGAAGGTCTAAGAGGCTGCGTACAGATCACTATTCTAACTTGGAAAGGTGACAGAATCTGACAGGTTTGGCGCATCGGGCGATGAGAGTGAACCAGTGTAAAGGACAGAATAATACGAAACGATACTGTTGCGTATCAATAAGATCAGTGCTACGCTATATACCGATACGGTACAGTATCGTATAATAAACAGTGCAGGAGTCGTGCAATGCGTACAACAGACCGACATCGAGATCACACATCGAATATCCGTCGGAGGCGACCACGTCTCCTCTCATCACTGATTCACACAGCGCTTCGTCGAGTCGCTCCTGAAAGGTTTCGCCATGACCACGGCATCCACCATAAATAGTGTCGATACAGCTGTTGTCCAGGATGTGAACTCGCCGAAATACAAGCGCAGGTGGTGGACCCTCTCAATACTGTCACTGTCACTCGTTCTCATAGGGATGGACAACACCATCCTCAATGTCGCAATCCCAACGCTTCAACGAGAATTTTCCGCCACCTCATCTACGCTGCAGTGGATGGTCGACTCATACATCCTTGTCTTTGCTGGTTTGCTTCTGACCATGGGCGGTCTCGGTGACAGATTCGGCAGAGCAAGGATGCTGCGGCTGGGACTGCTGGTCTTCAGCCTTGCAGCGTTCGTCGTGGTCTTCGCAGAGTCGTCCGGACAGGTGATTATCGGGCGGGCGGTGATGGGAGTTGGCGGTGCGATGATCATGCCGTCAACACTCTCGATCATCATCGACGTGTTCAAAGGGCCGGAGCGTGCGAGGGCCATCTCGATCTGGGCGGCAACGGCAGGAATCGGTGTCGGGCTTGGTCCCCTGATTGGTGGAGCGCTCCTTGAGCAGTTCTACTGGGGCTCCGTGTTCCTTGTAAACGTTCCGATCGCCGTAATCGCACTGATCGCAGGTTTCTGGCTTGTACCGGAAAGCCGTGATCCGGAAGCGAAGCCCATCGACTTCGTTGGCGCTGCGCTTTCAACCGCGGCCGTAGCCCTGTTGATCTACGCAATCATCGAAGCTCCATCCGAAGGCTGGGTAGCTCCACTTACGCTGGCCGGATTCGCTGGATCAGCCGTCCTCGCCATTGCATTCTCCTGGTGGGAGATGCGCATCAAACACCCTCTGTTGAACTTCCAACTGTTTCGACGGTTGAGGTTCTCGACAGGAGCAGGTGCAATCAGCCTGGCGTTCTTCGCTCTCATGGGAATGGTGTTCGCCTTCACGCAGTACCTACAGTTCGTCCGAGGCTACACGGCTCTTGAAGCTGGAATCAGGCTTTTGCCGCTAGCGGCCGGTATTGCAATTGGTGCACGGGGAGGGGAGAGGCTGAATCGGAAGTTTGGCACGAAGGTTGTTGTCGGTAGTGGGATGATCCTACTGGCAGGAACACTTTCGCTGATTCTCGTCTACGACACCACGACACCGCTATGGCTACTTGAGGTCAGCATCTTCCTCACGGCGCTGGCTATGGGAACAATGATGGCACCTTCAACGGAAGCCGTTATGGGCGCTGTGCCGCCCGAACACGCTGGAGTCGGATCTGCGATGAACGACGTTACGCGACAGGTTGGAGGAGCGTTCGGAGTAGCGATCATCGGCTCGGTGCTGACATCGATCTACTCATCACGCGTCTCCAGTGCTGTTGACGCCGTTGCCGGACTCCCGACCGCAGCGGCTGACTCTGCAAAGGACTCAGTTGGTGCTGCGATGCGGGTCGCTGAAACGTTGCCTCCACAGGTCGGTGAACCTCTTGCCGAAGCGGCCCGCAATGCATTCACTGATGCGTTCGGCCTGGCAGTTCTCGTCGGTGTCGGTCTCGCTCTGACAGGTGCGGCTCTTGTGTTCAAGTTCATGCCTGCGAGAGAGCAGGTATTCGACGACGTACCCCGCGAGCCAGCCCCAGAGACCGATAGCAGGGCAGCTACCGAAGTTCCCATGACCGGGGGAACGTAGTCTTACTTTTCGATGAGTGAAAGAAACCGGGTAAGCTCGTAACAGCATGGCTACGAACCAGAAACCAGAAACACAGCGTGGGCGCGGTCGTCCACGGAGGGTCGAGGCCGACCGCGCCCACATGCAAGCGGCTATGGAGTTATTGATGGAGGAGGGTTTTTCCAACCTTTCGATTGAAGCCATCGCTCTAAAAGCGGGAGTCGGAAAGACGACAATCTACCGGCGATGGTCTGGCAAGACCGAGCTTGTGATCGCCGCGATGTCGAACTTCATGCAGTTGGATGAAGTGCCCGATACCGGGTCGATTCGGAGTGATCTACAGGCGTTCCACGCTCATGCAAACCACGGCTTTTCATTGCGATTGCTTACGGGGGGAGGCAGCACGCTACTCGGCACGGTGCTCTCAGAAAAAGAGCGTAACCCGGAGCTGATCGATACCTTCCGACGGCTCGTGACTGACCGTAGAAGAGAGCAGTTCAAGATAGTCGTCGACCGCGCGAAAGCACGCAACGAGATTAGACAAGACGCGGATC
>JAJCYX010000244.1 GCA_029262715.1 Chloroflexota bacterium | reverse complement strand
GACAGCTAATGTCCGGACAGCGAGGCGGTAATCGGCTAAGCCGACGGCCTGCGAATCAAGATGACCGACTGAGACTCCGTGTTGGAGGTCTGGAGCGGCAAGGCAATCTCATCTTCGGTGCAACCGAACAGAATCTTGATCTCCGCATCCCGCTTGAATAGGTCTATTGAAGCAAGGATCCCGACGACTCCAAGCTCCGGCTGGCTGCCCACCCAGACATCCACACCACCGCCATCTATCGCACCGGTTCCGTCCAGGTAGCCGTAGTCCAGCGGGTAGGTGATCGACTCAAACCGTGGATGAACGCTGCCTTTGGGTCGGTCGATCACGATCTTACTGGTCAACATCAACTCGTCCAGAGCTTCCCAGAAGCGGTTGTCCGTCTCGTGCAACGTCATGGTGTGCCTCTGTTCTTGATAGTGCAGTGTGAACTGGCCACGAGTACGTAATCCCTAAGCCACTTCTCGTACTGACCGAGTAAGGTACTGCACTCGGAAAAGAGTGCGTAAGAGAGGATATTCGGCTGACGAGATAGCTACCAGAATCATTCGCGGAAGTTCGCGGGTGGCGATCCTGACGACACTACAACTGGTCAATGAGATCGCGACTCCGACCTTCCGATTAAGCTCAGTATGTAGTCGCTTAACACAGTGATACGGGCCACATCTCGCCACTCATAATCTCCTAACCGATGGTGCGAGTCGTTAGCGATGGCCAAAAAATAGCCCTGAATTAGTTGCATTACACCCTGTTGAATTGACGCGTCCTCGTCATATGTCAGTGGTCCGTTTTGAAGATTAAAGGCTTTACTGGCTAACTCAGTGCGTTTCGGAACCGCTTCTTTGGCCAACCGTGCAGCGATTCTCAGCCTATCTTCGACAATGGTTACAGATTCACGAACGACAGAATCTGAATGGGCACCTGCAGCGATCATGCTGACTATTCGTTCAGCCAAAACTTTGTCTTCGATGGATTCAATGGTCTGTACATATTCCAATGAATCGACACGGTCATCTCGCTCAATAGCCTCCCATTTTGAAACCGGTACCGTAGCGTGGACGAATGGGTGACCCTCAACAAAATAAGAATCGAGTACTCCTGAACGAAAAAGGCGGTTTACGTAAGCATTCGCAGTGTGCTCAAACGTTGGTCGATTCAACTCTATGAACTCTCGTGTGATCACGCGACCGAATGTCGTTTGCACCGCATCCAACAGGACGATCGACTGTACTTGAAATCGCTTTCCAGGCCCTCCTGATAGTTTCTCGATGCTCGCCCTAACAACAGCTTCGATCTCAGAGGGCAAAAGCGGACGGTCATCGCGATACCAAATTGGTTTTTCAAGAGGCACAATCTACTCCTCAAGCCGCTTCAAGTACTGGCCCAGCCAGTCGTAGTCGACCAGGTCAACATAGGCGTCCATCAGCGCCTTCGTTATTGGTCCGTGCGGTGAGCCGTCGCCTATCTGGTTGCCCTGGACCGACCTCACACCGCAGATGCATAGCGATGTCGATGTCAGGAACACCTCATCGGCCGTCGTGGCGTCGAACATGTCAATGTCCTGCTCAACCACCGGCACATCGATCCTCGCCGCCAGCTCAATCGCCGTCTCGCGGCTGATCCCGCCCAGAACGTACTGGGCCCGAGGCGTGTACAGCACGCCGTCCTTGATAGTGAATATGTTCGAGCCGATACCCTCGGTAAGGAACCCGCGGGTGTCCAGCAGCACCGCCCAGGATTCAGGGTCGTGTGCCTTCGCCTCCATGTCCGCCATGATCAGGTTCAGGTAGTTGTGAGACTTGGCGCGAGGGCTGAGAGACTCCGGCGGGGTGCGCCGGACCGAGGGTATCCATACATCTATACCGTCTTTGTACAGACGCGCTCTCGGTTTCAGCGGAAGGGGAGCGCATTCGATGATGACATTCGGGCCGCCCGCGGTCTCCCACATGTCTCCACCGACCAGGTCAACACCCCGAGAAATGCGCTGGCCAACCCAGAAATCGTCGTCCGGCCCAAGCAGGGGAAGATTAGCCTCCAGCACTCGTTCTGTGTGGTCGATCATCTCTTTCTGGGTCATGCCCGGATCGATCTGAACGTACTTGAGCGAGTTGTAAAAACGGGCTATGTGCTCCTCAAGTTTGAAAATCCTGTGTCCAAATGTGCGGGTCATATCGAACACAGCATCGCCATACTTGAAACCCCGGTCCCTGAAAGGAACTCTAACGTCACTCTCCGGAACGATCGCGCCGTTGAAATAGGCAACTCTTTCGCCTGTTCGCTGGCCTGTTCCGGAAGTCTCTGAGGTCATGATGAGTCCTTTCTGCGGGGAGGGATTGTGGACGGCAAGGGAATCTTAACCGGTTGGATGGGCAGCCTCAAATAACTTGAGGAAAAGCCGGTGCGTCTCGGTGGCCGTTGGGCATATATACAGATATATGTATGTATATATTAGTTCTACATACATAGAGGACAGTGGATGCCTGGAATCATAGTCAGTCGGCCGATCTTCAATTCGCTATTCAAGCTTGCGCACGAAGAGGGCCTGAGCATCAACGCTTTTCTGACCAGGTTGCTTGAGAGCGCCGGACCCGATGCAGTCAAACAGGCGGTTGCCGGCCGGCCAGTGACATCAGATTCCAATCCGACAGTCCTCAACGCTTCCGGGATGCCGAATATCGCAGGGGCCGAACAGCACACGGTTGAGATGGGTGTCTCGCCAGATGTGAGTCAGCAACCGGTCAGGCCGATCGAGTACGACGAAGAGCTTGAGTCGGCTGGTGTCGGTCGGTCAGGCATGACATCCGAGGCAGGTGAGCCGACTCCAGGTCGCAGGATTGGCAACTCTGTTTGGGACAAGGTCGTTTCGATGGAAGGTCGCAGGTTCGCAACCAGCCGCGGCAAAAAGTTCAGCTACAAGGTAACCGGTGAGTATATAGTGGTGCGTGACTCGCAGGCCCGCATCCCCCGCAGCCAGTTCGACAAGGCCCAGAAGATGTGGCCTGTCACAGGCCCTTCAAGGCTCGTCGGCGTGTATGCGCCATCTGTCGTCTGGGCTGTCCTGAAGGAAGTCACCGAGGCTCAAGAGCCCGCGCTAGCCTAGCTTTCTGCGAGTGAGTGTTCTAACCGACCGTTACTCCGTTCGTGACGGCATCTACGCTCTATTGGCCGCAACTGGGTCATCCAATTTTGAAAATTACCCCCTGTTAAGGTTGGGCCGCGCCACCAAATTCGACCTTTATCAGGAGAATTGCCACGTGACTCAGGAGATCCCCAGTTTTGATCTGGGCGCGACTGTTGTCCGGCGAGAAGACCAGATGCTCCTCGTGATGACCTATCTCCCTGTGGAGGTCATATTCGAGCGCGGGTTGGATCCAATCACAATCCTGGGGCACTACGCGACGCCAATCGAGAATCCTGAGGACAATGCCGAGACCGAGCGCGTGATGAGTAATCACGAAGAGTTCGTTCAGAACCCACAATTTATGGAGCATTTCCATCGCCTGGTGTCGGTAACAGTTCCCCAAATTCCTGAGTTCGTAGAAGGTGCTAGGAGACAGTCAACTCGTTACTTTTACCTCCTCGACGCGCGCACTCCGGATCCGCAGGGAGACGTGCCGTCAGAGGACATCATCGGTGTCTTTGATCTGGAACAGGGCCTCGTTCCCGAGGCCTATGAACCCGTGCCGGTGTACCGGCTCGTTGGCAAGAACGGCTGGTTCAGCGTTGATTGGTTGGAGGAGCCCTTAATGCGGGCATACTTCTCGGGAACGGCCTGAGCGGCATAAAGGTGCTGGAAACTGAGATCCCGGTCTCGGGATAGCATGGATTCGAAGCGGGTCATACGCAGGTGTCATGGATGTATGTATCTGCCCTCGATTGGCCCAGAACCGTCACTGTATAGCCGATATATATCGCACATTTCGAGTACAAGTACTCGGCCTATACATACATATCCACACGAAAATATATAAGTGAGTATGCATTTGACTCCGCCCTACAACTGGTGAAGTTCCGAGAAAAAACACCTACGCTCACCAGTCATCCTCACTGATCAGCCATCATCCAAAGGAAAGCGCGGCTTTGCCTAATGAAAACGCGGCTTGCTGCTTACCAGCGGAAGCCTTCCATTCTCAGGACCTTCTCCCACACCGCTTCAGACACTGGTTCAGGTAAAGAATGCGTTTGGGCGTATCGCACAAGCTCTGCAGCGCTCCTGCGGTCCGGTTTCTGGCCTCCCGCACCGTGACGGTAACGCATGTGACCCGAAAGACCCTGTGAAGTCTTGCAAACCGCCCCGCAGATAACGCAATCGGTAGGAGACGGGTCCTGACGGCGTCCGCCATAGCGACGCTGCAGCTTTGCGATCAGTAGCGCGGTAGCTCTTGGGAGAGCAGGCATTGCCGAAAAAGATGCCAGTGACTCGGCCTTCTGCTCCCTTGCCCGGTCAACCGAAGCAGACCAGGAGGCGTCTGAATGCCTGAATCGGATATGGCCTGCCAGTCCCTGCCTAGACCTGAATCCTGCGCCGCATTGCTCGCATAATGCGGTCCTGCTCACCGGCATCCGTTTGCTGCCAGAACCGGTCCTGCCGGCCCCGTTAGAGACGCGCGAGCGCTCCGAGTTTCCAGTTGACCCAGTGTCTGGCGAGTGTGTACTGACCAAAATCCATAGCTCCCATTTTGGAGGCCCGGAATTTCGGCCGACCTGGCCGCGCTACCTGGACTCCGCAGGTACAAGTATCCAGTAGTAGAAGCTGCTGCCTGCAATAGCAGCCCGACCCGGAATTACCTCAAATCTGAGGGTCACCGCGTCCCTTTCGATCAGATCACCGCGGATAGTGAAAGCAGACTCGCCCAGGAACCTGCGCTCCGCAGGCAGCTCCCACACACCCGCTTCGGTGCCGTCAACGAACACTCTGACAGCGCCTGCGACCGATGCGTCGTAGCGTTTTACGATAGTGAGAGGCAAGCCGGTCTTGCTGTTAACACTGAACTCTTCTGCGACCCGAAAAACCCGCGCGTCATCGGTAACTACCGAGCTCTCATCGATTCGAGCGGTGTAACTTTGCGAGCTTCGTTCACCGCTTATCCCATAATCGTGAGCAACTTCAGATATCTCATCTGCCGCGAAGCCGTTACCCGTATCCAACGAGTCTATGATCCGGTAGTCGTATTCAAGGATCGCAGGATCAAACACAGCGAACTGGTCACGTGGCAGTTCATTGCCGAGATCGGTGCCATCCGGGCCATACGCTCTCAGCACGTTTGACGTGAACGGATTGCCAAAAGCAACCCGCTGCTCATTGGCGATAGACCGACCGGCGACACTATCGAAGAACGGGCCTCTAAACGCCACAATGTAGTCAACGTCCTGCTCAAGACCATAAGTGAGAGCTGGTGTGCCCTGGGCGTCATGCGTGTTCTTCCCACTCAGATCCAGCACCTCTCTGTCAGAGAAGAAGCCAATCGCCCCTGCTGGAACCGCACCGATCACAGCGTCCTCTGGCGTGTTTTCGTTCAACCACAACCCCATCTCCACCTGCACTTCGCT
>JAJCYX010000243.1 GCA_029262715.1 Chloroflexota bacterium | reverse complement strand
AATCGAGACCGTTGAGACCGATCTCGGTGAATACATCATCCAGCTTGCCGGCGAGACTCCGTATCACCTGATCGCTCCTGCCATTCACAAGACGAAATCGCAGGTTTCCGATTTGCTGGCCGACGAGTCTGCCAAGACCGGGGAGCGGGTCCGTGAAGAGGATGCCGGAGCGCTAACGATGCAGGCTCGGGCGCAGCTTCGTGAAGTGTTCCAGCGGGCCGATATGTCCGTCACCGGTGTCAACTTCGGTGTTGCGGAAAGCGGCAGCATCGCTCTCGTAACGAACGAGGGAAACGGCCGAATGGCAACTTCGGTTCCACGAGTGCATGTAGCTGTGATGGGCATGGAGAAAGTGATCCCATCTGTCCGCGATCTCGCCACGATGCTGCGCATCCTGATCCGCTCAGCGACGGGTCAACGAATCTCGTCATACGTCACGATGGTCAACGGACCTAGACGACAGGATGAAGAAGATGGGCCTGAGGAGTTTCACCTCATCATCATGGATAACGGTCGCAGCAAGCTGCTGGCTGACGAAGCGCTTCGGGAGTCGCTGAACTGCATTCGCTGCGGTGCGTGCCTGAACGCCTGTCCCGTCTACCGCAAGGTGGGCGGTCACAGCTATGGCTGGGTGTATCCGGGTCCGATCGGGGCAATAATTTCCCCCGTGTTGACCGGCCTGAAGGAAGGCAAGAACCTGCCGTTTGCGTCGTCGCTGTGTGGAGCCTGTCATGACGCCTGTCCGGTGAAGATCAACATCCCGCGGATGCTGCTTGAACTGAGAGGCAAGGTTGCGGAGAGTGACGATCCCACTGAGGGCAGCCGTGGCCGTTGGGAACCGCTGGTGTGGAAGGGGTGGAAGTGGGGGATGATGGACCGCAAACGGTTTGAGCGCGGGGCGAATCTGGGGCGTGCGTTTGGTGGCCCGTTCGCAAGCGATGGCTGGGTAAGCAGGTCGGTTCCGCCTATCAGCGGATGGACATCGAGTAGGGACTTCCCGTTGCCTGCAAAGGAGTCGTTCGTAAAGCGCTTCCATGATCGCAAGCAGGAAGATGCAGCTGCGGAAGCAGATCCAGAACCCGAGTCCTCGAAGGATCGTGAACCAGAGACCGGTGAAGAGTCATGAGCGGACGAGCCGAGTTCATCGAGAACGTGCGTCGTCTGACCGGTCGCGATCCTGCAGTTCCAGTGGTGCCACCAGATGCGACCGGACTCTCTGTCTCCAACGAAGATGCTGTTGCAGAGTCCGAGCAGGCAAAGGCCGTTGCTGCTGAGAGGGCAGGGCAGCTGTTTGGGGCGGCGGCCGATGCTGCGGAGACCGCGGGTTGGACGGTTCACAGGATGGAGAGCCTGGAGCAGGTCGCGAATCGCATAATTCGTATCTGTCGGGAGCGGGATATCGAATCGACGCTATCGTCGGGTCATGAAGTGCTGACGCAGGCTGGTGTAAACGATGCGTTGAACACAGCGGGGATCAATGCAGAGGTATTGCAGGCTGCCGAGGGCGACACTAAGTCTGCTGCGTTCTCTGTCGGTGCGGGAATCACTGGCACGGACTGGTTCATCGCAGAGTCCGGAACGCTGGTTCTGCACCCACGAGAAGGTCTCTCCCGGCTCGTCTCGCTTGCGCCGCCGATCCACATCGCTGTCGTTGAGCCGGGCCAGGTCTTGCCGTCGTTGGATGAGCTTTTCGCCATTGAGCGAGCGGCGAATATTGATGACTCGCTCACAAGCTCTGTCAATCTGATCTCAGGTCCCAGTCGCACAGGTGATATCGAGGCGACGATTGTGCAGGGGATTCACGGGCCAATCGAAACGCACCTGATCATGGTGGGCTAGCCGATCAAAGTTCCAGGTACCAGAGCAGCATCGCCTCGTCAGCGTTCTCACCGTCGTAAACGTGTTGCTGAATGCCGCCCAGCTTTGCTCCCATGCGCTGGTAGAAACGGCAGGCCGGAACGTTTGTGTTTTGTGTCTCGATCTTCAGGTACCGCATCTGTTCATTCCGGCACCAGTCGACCACGGCATCAACCAGTTGCCTTCCGATGCCAAGACCCTGGTGTGACTGTGTGATACGTATGTCGTTCAGCACCGCCACATCTGGCCTGCCATTGGTCATGCAGAAAAACTCGGCATCCAGGCAATGCCTGATTCCGGCGGCTCCACCCACGGCAGCGCCATCATCCAGCGCCACGAAGAATGCAGAGTTGTGTGCGCATACGAATCGCTGCATCGATAGCACTTCGTCTTCGTCGGCTCGATAGTCCTTGATCCAGGGCTCTTCGACCTCCACCTCGTTCAGCGAAATGCTGAGTGAGTTCTGGCTGCCAGCGTTACTCACACGAAAGATCGATCTGACCTCGAAACTTTGCGGTACGTCGGCGTATCGCCACAGGAGGTCCTGGTCGGAGGGGTCGAAGCGTCTGATCTCAACCGGCATGTCGTTCACCTCACCGCATCACGGCTGCCATCGCTCTGCATGCCTCTTCCGTTGCTCTTGCGACAAGTCGTTCAGTATCGGCCATTGCGTCCTGAAGCGACATCGGGCCGCTCACAAGCGAGAAGACGGCGTCGATACCGTGCTCATGCACCTCTCGATATCCACCACCAAGCGAGCCGGCGATTCCGATCACCGGAATGTTTTTGCGGCGCGCTCGTTCTGCCACCGCCACCGGTGACTTGTTGAAGACGGTCGACCGGTCGAACTGGCCTTCACCGACAAAGACGAGATCTGCGCCGTCGAGCTTTTCTTCAAGCCCAACCGCTTCCAGTACGATGTCCGCGCCCAGTCTCAATCGCGCATTTGCGAACGCCATCAGACCAGCGCCCAGGCCACCGGCCGCGCCTGCTCCTGGAATCTCGCCAACATTGCGGCCGAGGTCCCGGTTTGCGATCTCACCGAACCGGTTCAGAGCGGAGTCGAGCTCGCTGACCTGCTCTGGCGTCGCACCTTTCTGTGGGCCGAAGATAGCTGATGCACCCATCGGTCCGCAGAGCGGATTGTTCACATCGCATGCAACGTCGATAGCCGCGTTCGCAAGCCGTTTGTCAAACTCCGTAGCATCGATGCGGTCCAGCCTGGCGAGGGACGCACCACCGGGTTCCAGCTCGTTACCGTCGTTGTCCAGCAACTTCGCACCTAGCGCCTGGGCCATACCGGCACCGCCATCGTTGGTTGCGCTGCCGCCAATGCCGATTATGAAGTGGCTGAAGCCATCGTCCAGCGCCACCTTCATCACCTGGCCGACCCCGTAAGTCGAGGCTCGTAGCGGGTCTCGTTCGTCAAGATTCAGCAGTGCGAGACCAGACGAACGTGCCATCTCGATAACAGCCGTTTTTCCGTCGCCGAGCGCACCCCACTCGACCTCGATGTCCCTGCCCAGCGGGTCACGGGCGATAGTCTTGCGGACCTCTCCTCCGGATGCGTCAACAAGTGACTGCAGCGTGCCGTCGCCACCGTCTGCCACCGGAACCAGTACCATCTCGGCATCGGGCCAAACAGCGCGTGCTCCCTGCGCCATTGCTCGGGCGATCTCGATTCCGGTCAGACTCTCTTTGAAGCCCTGTGGGGCGAACACGATCTTTTTCATAGCGAAAGAGTATAGATGGGCCGGGGAAGGGCGGCATGCCGCGATTTCGTTGTCATCCCGACCCGGGGTTCCTGCATGAAGGTCGAAGGATCCGACCGCTGATGTGTGAAATCGCTCAAAGTCCGAGCAAACAACCAATGACACGTTCGGACACAACAAGACTTGTATCTGAGTTTGCCTCTCACACCGGGACCTTCGCTCTGGCTCAGGACGAAGGGTGTCGAGCATGTGCTGAAGTGTTTCCAAAGCGAAGGCCGCACGCCGCCGCTATCACTCGACCCGCAGTACAAACTCATCCCTATGCGGAACTGAAGCTCAACTCAATTGAGTCCGCTGGTTGCTCAGCCTGCTGTAAACTCCGGAGCGCTCGACTGAACCTCGTGGTGGTACATCGCAATATCACGGGCACATTTTCCAATCAGCTGACGACATCTGACCCGTATGCCATCGATTGAACAGACGTTAAAACACGCTTTCGCGGCTATAGACAAACGTTCCGATGACCTCATCGGACTGTCGCAGTCTGTTCTCAGCGATGCCGAATCCGGCTACCGGGAGCACAGGACAGCAGCCAAAATCGACAAGTGGATGCTTGCGGCTGGACTGTCGCCTCGAACCGAGATTGCCATCACAGGCATCGTCGCAAAGGTGGAAACCGGTAGGCCGGGGCCGAACATCGCTGTTATCGGTGAACTCGACAGCCTGATAGTTCCCGCTCATCCGAATGCACATCCTGAGACCGGTGCCGCCCACGCCTGCGGGCATCACGCTCAACTGGGCAACATGTTGGCCGTCTTGACCGCAGTTCTCGATCCAAAGGTGCAGGCGACTCTTTCTGGCTCGGTCACGTTCATGGCGATTCCTGCTGAGGAGTACATCGAGCTCGAATTTCGGGAGCAGTTGAGGTCCGATGGCAGCATCGAGTTTTTCGGCGGTAAACAGGAGTTTGTGCGTCTCGGTGAGTTTGACGATATCGACATGGCGATGCTGACTCACACGACGGCGGAAGGCATTCCTGGGGCGATCATCTCCGGCGCGCACAACGGGATGATCGGTAAGACGGCCGAGTTCCGCGGCGTCGCCTCGCATGCAGGTGCAGCTCCACATCTCGGAGTCAATGCACTGAATGCCGCGAATGTCGCTCTAAGCGCAATTCATGCCAATCGAGAGACGTTCCGGGACGCTGACTATGTTCGCGTTCATCCGATCGTAACGCACGGTGGTGACGCCGTTAGCTCAGTGCCGGCGAAGGTGAACATCGAGACCTATATCAGGGCATCAAACATTGACGCAATGATCGACGGAGCGACGAAGATTGACCGTGCGTTGCGGGCCGGTGCGATGGCGGTCGGCGCTGAGGTGGAGATTCTTACGACACCGGGCTACATGCCTTCTCGATACGACCCCGTGATGGCGGATATCTATCGCAAGCACGCTGAGACCGTTTTTGGGGCGGAGAATGTGCGCACGTCAGGTCAGCGTGCAAGCTCAAGCGATGCCGCTGATCTTTCAATGCTGATGCCGACGATTCATCCATGGGTCGACTGCGCCACTGGCAACGGCCACGGTGCCGATTACCTTGTGCAGGACTACGACATGGCCGTCGTCAAGGCTGGTAAGGCGATGACCGCCACGGTAGTTGATCTGCTTTCGGACGGTGCTGCGCTTGGCACCAGGGTGTTGAACTCGTACAGGCCGGAGATGACTAAAGAGCGATACCTGGCCCAGTTGCGCGAGTTTCGGTCAGAGAAGGTCTACACAGAGTAAATATGGCATCAGGGGCGATACTCACAGGTTCAGAAGCGCGTTCGGTTGCATACTCTGCAGTTGATCGCGCAACCCGCGAACTGGTCGGCACGTCCAAGAAGATCTATGTCGAGCCAGAGGTTGGATTCAGGGAACGCAAGACTTCAGCGCTGATTGCTCGTTCACTACGTGCGCTCGGTCTCACCGTTGAAGAGGGCATCGCCCACACCGGATTGAAAGCGGTCTACGACTTCGGACGCCCCGGCCCGCGAGTCGCTGTGATCTGTGAGTTGGACGCGCTTCGCGTGCCGTCGCATCCCGGTTCCGACCCTGAATCCGGGGCAGCGCACGCCTGCGGTCACCACACGCAGGCAGGGATGATGCTCGGTGTTGCACAGGCGCTAATTCAGCCTGAACTGCGCGGCCTGCTATCCGGTTCTGTCGCATTCATCGCAACCCCTGCCGAAGAGTTCATAGATGTCTCTGAGCGTCTCGAAATGAAACGCGCCGGGTTGCTGCAATTCCTGTCTGGCAAACAGGAGATGTTGCGCCTGGGCACTTTCGATGACGTCGATATGGCGATGATGATGCACACGGCCGCAGGCGACGGTTCGCCCCGCATTACCGTCGGCGGAACTTCAAATGCGCATGTAGTTCATCATGTCCGCTTTATCGGCCGCTCTGCCCACGCCGGGGGTGCGCCCGACCGCGGCATCAATGCTCTGCAAGCAGCAATGCTCGCACTCAATGCCATCAACACTCAACGGGAGACGTTGCAGGAAAAGCACGTCGCACGCATCCACGGCATCATCACAAAAGGTGGCACTGCGGTTAACGCTATCCCCGACAATGTGGTCTACGAGGGACGCGTCCGAGCTATGACTCCGGATGCGCTTGCTGATGTGAATGAGAAGGTTTTGCGATGCTATCGAGCTGGCGCGCTTGGAGTGGGTGCCGATGTTGAGATAACGACTATCCCCGGTTACCTTTCGATGCGGAACAACCCTGACATGCAGGATGCGTTCTCACGCAATGCCGAAACGGTAGTCGGGGCAAGTAATCTGCGGCACACAGAAGATGCGGAGAGCCGTGGTGGTTCAACGGACATGGGTGACCTGAGCACTGTGATCCCGGCGATCCATCCCTACACGTCGGCTGCTACTGGAACCGGTCACGGGCCGGACTATGTGATCACCGACTACGACCTCGCCGTCGTCGCTCCTGCAAAAATCATGTCCGCGACGGTGATCGACTTGCTTTCGAACGATGCTGCCGAGGCTCGTCGCGTGGTCGGTAACTACAAGCCGTTGATGTCCCGTTCGCAGTACCTTGCGACGCAGGCGGAGCGGTTCCAGACCGAGATGTACAAAGGCCGGTAGGGCGCCGCCAGGGTCTTCCTCACCGAAACGCCAACACAACGAAGATTCCAGCGACGGTCAGTACCGCTCCGCCGATCGTCATTCGGGTCAGTCGCTCTCTCAGCCAGATTGCAGCAAACACCAGCGCCCACATTGGCGATGTGTTGATCAGCACGACGACGACACCCGGGGGCGCGTTGTCCAGTGCGAACACGAACGACAGCGCGCTGAACGCGAACAGCATCGCTCCGGCTATGAGGCGAATCGAGTTGCCTCGGTAAACCCTCGTGATCCTCGTCGAAGGAAACGCAATGCTGATGATCACAAACAGGGCAGCCGGCACCAGGTTTCGGATAGTTGCGGCAGGCACAGGATCAGCATCCTCGAGACCGATTGCGGTCGTGACGAATCCTCCTGCCCACAAGAGCGACGTGACCGCTGCCAGACCGATAGCGATGAAGTCGCTTCGCTGATTCGTCCCCGGTCTGGGAGGGCCTGCGTTCCGGTTCAGCAGCACGACGCCTCCTATGATCAGAGCTGCACCGCCGAGAACGCCGAACTGTGGCGTATCGTCGAGAAATAGCCAGCCTGCGGCTACCGAGGCCAGGATGAAAATGCTCTGGGTTGTCGGGTAGACGCTGCTGACCTTGCCGCGTGAGATTGCGACCCAGAACACCAGGGACCCGAGGGTGTTGATGAACGCTCCGCCAGCGAGGATCAATGCGGAGTCGAGGGGGACGCGAAGAAGATCGTCTATCTGGCTAACTGCGAGCCCTATGACGAGAAGAAGCGTGAGGCCGATCCACGATTGCGCAGCAACGATGTGCGTTGGACGGACGTTTTTTCCGACGCCTTTTGTGATCACTCCTGTGAGTGCCCAGACTACGGCGTTTGCGAGGGCGGCTAGCTCCCCCATTGATCTCCTATGCTGCTCACGACGTGCCCTGCAAACGCAGGCGAACGCAAGCGGTGGAGAGTTTACCCGGGCAAGGGACCGAAAGAACTGTTGGCGAGTACAGATACGCCGTCGAACGAGGCAAGTTCGATGTGAAGGAGCAGATTTAGCTCCGCTTGATGCCCACGAGTTCTGCGAAGACGAGGAATCTCTGATCGAAGACTAGCGGTGGCCAGCTTGTGACCAGGGTGACGGTTGATGGATCAGAAGGTCGCAGCGTCAGATCCTCACGGTCCTCAACAGCCGTGCCGATCACACGGTACGCGTACGAGCCTGTTTCGGTGTCGATGTAGACGAATACCGGGTCTTTCCTGAACAGATCAAACACATCCGGCAGCTTCTTGAACACCGCACCTTCGCTGGAGCCGAAGTTCGA
>JAJCYX010000242.1 GCA_029262715.1 Chloroflexota bacterium | reverse complement strand
CACGCTCCAGGCCGGCTTCAAGTATATCGAGAACGAATCTTTCCAGAGCACGTTCTCGGGTCTGTTCTCGGAGATCAATCTCGGCTCCGACAAACTCGGCAAGACCTACGCGGACCGGAACGCGAAGCTCTGCACGATCATCACCAAGATTGCCGAGGGCCTCGCGGAGTTCTCCACGGACAGCGACACGCTGGGAGACGCCTACGAGTACCTCATCGGCCAGTTCGCCGCGGGCTCGGGCAAGAAGGCCGGTGAGTTCTACACGCCGCAGCGGATCTCCGACATCCTCTCCGCGATCGTCACGCTCGACAGCCAGGAACCGAAGGCCGGCAAGCGGAAGCACCTCGCCAGCGTGATGGACTTTGCCTGCGGCTCGGGCTCGCTGCTGCTCAATGTGCGCAAGCGCATGGGGCCGCACGGTATCGGCAAGATCTTCGGGCAGGAGAAGAACATCACCACGTACAACCTCGCGCGGATGAACATGTTACTGCACGGGGTGAAAGACACGGAATTCGAGATCTACCTCGGCGACACGCTGACGAACGACTGGGATATGCTCCGCGAGACGAACCCTGCGAAGAAGCCCTACTTTGACGCCGTAGTCGCTAACCCGCCTTTCAGCTACCGCTGGGATCCGAACGAGGCGTTAGCTGAAGACGTGCGCTTCAAGAACTACGGTCTGGCCCCGAAGTCGGCGGCAGACTTCTCGTTTCTGCTGCACGGATTTCACTACCTCAAGGACGATGGTGCGATGGCGATCATACTGCCGCACGGCGTGTTGTTCCGTGGGGGCGCAGAGGCGAAGATCCGCCGCAAGCTTCTCGACGACGGTCATATCGATACTGTCATCGGCCTGCCGGCGAACCTGTTCTACTCGACCGGCATCCCGGTCTGCATCCTCGTCCTGAAGAAGTGCAAGAAGCCCGATGATGTCCTGTTCATCAATGCGTCCGAGCATTTCGAGAAGGGCAAACGGCAGAACAACCTGTCCAACGATCACATCAAGAAGATCATCGATACCTATCAGCAGCGCCCGGAGAGCATCGAGCGGTACGCCAGAAGCGTCGGGATGGACGAGATCGAGGCTAATGACTTCAACCTGAACATCTCGCGTTACGTAAGCACGGCCAAACCAGAGGTCAAGGTCAATCTTGGGGCGACGCACAGGGACTTGGAGCAGATCGAGAAGGAAATCCAGGAAGCGAAAGAGAGACACAACGGGTTCCTCGACCAGCTCGGACTGGCCCGGCTACCGTAGTCGTATGTCTGGCCATATCAAGAACATCCAAGCAGAGAAATGACAGGATCTTGATCGTCAGCTGTCCGACTTTCGGCCTTTGGTCTGTTTTCAACTTTGCCTTGGACTGGCTAGCCGAGCTATCAAACGTCCAATCCGTCGCTTCATGTGACCAGCGGGCCTGAGCGAACGCCAAAAGAATGCGCATGAATGTAACTACCCTCCCTCCGCGCCGGAGTAAGTTCGCCAGAGAGTATTGCGTGGACTACAACGGTACGCGGGCCGCGATACGCGCTGGCTATGCACCCAACAGCGCTCATGTTGAGGCTTCACGCTTGCTAAGAATTGCTGAGGTTCGCGAGGCGATCGAGGCCGAAGAGGAGCGTCGTGCAGTTGAGAATATGCCCATCCGTGACCGCGTCGTGCGCGATTTGATGAACGTCTCGCGGGACGGAGCCATCAAGCCAATGCAACGCATCAAAGCGCTGACTGTGTTGGGTGAGATGATCGGTGCGTTTCCCGATAGAGACCGACGCAGGATCAGGTAAGTCGAGTGCTTAAATTCGGCAGGCTTCGCAGCAAAGCCGAGACGCAATCTGCTCAGCAGTGCAGCTCTGGTGATACGAAATACAGCCGACCGCACCCAGTTCGTTTCGCAGCCTATCTTCGATCAAGTCGATGTCGGCCAGGTCCGCAACGAATGAGTCTTTGATAGTCGCGGGAGCTGAGAAGCCAATGTAAGCGGGGAGGTTCCTTTCCAGACGCTGTTCGATCTCGCGATACTTGCCGATGACTCGTGCACGTTCTTGACGTAACTCCTCGATGAGCTCCTGCTTGTGCTCACGCGCTTCAAGAATCAACTGTCCATCGGGCTGTCTAGCTGAGTGCCATGCAAGTCCTCCATCTGGTTTCAGGAATAGATGGACCTCAGCGTCTCTCAGACGGTCCCGGACATTTGTACTCATCATATGTCCCCTTCGAACCTACCTTGTGTTCCAAGCGAACCACCCGGACCGTCACTGATATCTCTTGAGGTTGTGGATCCAGGCACTCTTGCAGAAGCCAATTCTCGACCGTCACTATCGTCATCTTCGTCATCTAGAACTGAACTCGGCGGTGACGGTGTGACGGAAGTGACGGTGGCACGGCGAATCGCGAACCTGCGACTTCGACCAGTCCTGGGAAGCGGTTCCATGCGCAACCCGGCGGACCTTAGGTTTGCAGAGACTCGATCAAGCTCGTTTCGCATGGATCGTCCCGTCACCGGCCAGCCTTTCGCCTTGCGAACAGAGTCGTCAATGCCTGGGGTTAGCCACTCGACTAGTTCAGAAGCGGAACCGGTCCACTCACCCTGTCCCGACACGTCGAACTTGTTGACGATTGCCGCGGCCACCAACGAGTCCTCTAGGACCATAGCGTTGGCCCCAGCACGGTTGGCCTGATAGGCAGTGATGAAGGCTCCCGGATTGATTGGCAGTGCTTCCTCGGACTCGCAGATAAACGTGGCAAAGTCTGCGAGACGCGTGTTCCTGCCGAGCGGTACAGATCCCTTGTTCCGTATTGCAGCAGCCAACGCGTAAAGCAAGCCAGAGAAGATAAATGGGGCCGCATCCTCGAACTCGTTCATGATTTCCTCCTCAGTGCGCCTAGCCGTCTCCTCGATTGGTTGCAAGTGAAGGAAAATCGCCCTGTCGATAAGATCCTGTTTCGCAACAATGTCCCCGATCCCGTTCAGGATCACCGGTCTATTGAATGGGATCATCACTTCGACCGAGTCGTAGTAGAGCTTTCGCTTGCGAATACCACCACCAGTTGAGAGTCGACACAGAATATTGGACATTTCCTCGGAAATTTTCGAGACGTTGTCGTATGACAGCAGGTGGGAATTACCGGCTGCGATTGCGAGGTCGGTCCCGTTGCGAGGTAAAGTATCGGACTCGATCACATGCGGGTCTGTAATCGCCCTGATAAGGCGGGCGCAGGTGGATTTCGCCGTGCCCTGGTCACCGGTAAGCACACACGCTGGATAAGGACCTCGCGGGTTGAGCACGCCGACGATGAATCCCACGAGAAGCGGCCATTCCTCATCCGTCACATTTACGAACCGGCGCAGCCCCTCAAGATCTCCGCGTTCTTCCGGGTATGGCAAGGCCTTCATACCCTGAGAGCGTATGAACTTGACCTCGCGCGGTGAGTCAATGACTTCCCATCCCGTCAAGTCCACCCTAACTACATTTCGAGCCTCGTTGACCAGATCGATGTAGATCGTGCCTTCATATTCGGCGACCCGGCGATATACCTTTAGTTCCTTGCCATTGTGTTCAGCAAACGCTGAAAGTATGGCAGTCGCTTCGCTGATGACTTGCCCGGTTACAGCTTTTCTGAATAGCTCGAAAGACGACTTGCGAAGCCAACTCTTGAAACGTGCGGTTTCCAGAGGCAGTGTTTCGAAGTGGCCGGCAATTCCTAGCGTGACGTAGGTTGTTCGATCGGCCGCGTGAAAGAGTTCTGCACCTATATCAAGCACTGCATCGACCAGTTCAGTCGTTTGGTTCGTCTCGGGATCCGACCCGTCATCTTGGGCTATGAACGCGTTTGCAGTGTCCGTGATGTCGTTGCTACTCATACCTGCACACCAAGAATGTTTGCCAGCCGTGTCAGGCGGCCCTGTCCGCAACCTGCAAAACACTTCCAGCCGCGCTCCGAGTGAATTGACAGGCTGGGCTGTCGGTCGTCATGGAGAGGGCATAGGACCAGCACGTGCTCTCCACGTATGCGAGGGCGGAAACCACCACGCTCCAGGTGATCGATCAGCGCGTCAAAGACTACGCTCAGCCACGTCGGGGTTCTCACCGGTTTCAGTGCCCTTCCTCTGCGCGCCTCAACGAGGCGTTCAACCGGCGGATAGCAATGTTTAAGACCGTCCAGAGAGAACCTTTGCAACGGGTCCCAAAGGTCCAACTCAACCAGTGGTCCGTCGGGGTACTTCCAGTTGCGAGAGCCTGGCAGGCGGAGCACTCGCGCACGGTCGATCGCCTGAAGGTCGCCTCCTTCGGCAATCGCAATTGAATGGTTGAGCGACTCCAGTAGATCAAGGTCTTCGAGGGGTGACTCCAAAAGCCAATAGACCTGGAACTTGCCCGGCGATGTTTTAACCGTGGCTGACGGTTGAAGTTTCCACGTTGGCAATACATCCGCATTGTCGTAATCGCACCAAACGGCGTTGGCAGGACCGCAGGCGTCTCTCGTACCTGCTTCACGAACGCGTGGGACGACTGAATAGAAGACATTGTGACTCTCGGCGGAATCAACTAGTTGATCTAATTTTCCCAGACCGAGATCCGACCGATCCTTGAATTGGCGTTTGACATTACCTTCGTGGTCGATCAAGCGGAACTCAGAAAAGGCCGCTGGCTCTTGGAGGAATTTGATGAAGTTTGCGATGTTCTCAGCCGTGTGCATCCCCACCGTCCTCCTCCTTCGTCGGCATGCGTCGTCGCTCGAATTCCTCAATCAGCACAACGAATGATTGGCCAACTCGCACCGCGGGTATTTCACCTCGCCTGATCCCTTGATAAACCGCGTACTCACCTATTCCGTAATGGCGGGCAAACGCGCGAGGTCGCATGCCTTTCTTTTTCTCGGCCTGGATCGTTCGTTTCGGGACTGTCATGGAATCCTCCGTATGAGCGTGATGGACCGTGAAGGTCTGATGAGTAACTATCGCAAATGGCGTCCCAAAGGTATAGACTGGCAGCATTATGTCCCAGTACGTACTCAATAATCTGGTTCAACATGGCAACTAACACTGGCAAACTGGCAAATACTCTCAAGCGGTCGGCGCGGGACACGGTCCGTAACCTGGCAACCGGGACGACCTTGGGCCGCGACAAGGTCTACGCCCTGCTGGTCGATAAGTTCGGACCTGAAATCGAAGAGATCGTGAAATCCCGCACCGTCGGTTACTGGTTAAGTAAGGATCGGGAGCAACCGAAAGTTAGGGAGTTCCAGTTTGAGGAGTGGGTGCCTTGGCAGACCAAATTGAAGCATGAGGCCCGCGCCGGTTTTCTATTCGCGCTCCATTCGTGTTCGCTGGTCTTGCTCCAAGGACGGACAGTTCCGAATCTCAGAGTCCATGAAGCAGAGTGGGCGGGAAAGCTCGAATACGATCTGCTCGCTTTGAAAGATACGGTTGCGCAATGGGCGATTGTCCGCGAGTACGCACACCGTGAAGCGATGGCATATGAACGGAAAATCAACTACTACACCGGTGATCTGGACACGATGCTGGTATACAAACCGTGGGCGCTGGACGACAAGGGTCGTTATCGAAAAGCGATAGAGGCTGGTATAGCCACCCCTCCCCTGATGCTGACATTGGTTCTGGAACCGGACAAGGCCGATCGATTCGAC
>JAJCYX010000241.1 GCA_029262715.1 Chloroflexota bacterium | reverse complement strand
CTGAAGAGATCAGCGAAGCGCCGTTCAGCAAATCCACGAGTTCCGTGACATCCAGGCCAGTCCATTCGACGGTATCGAGAAACAGCAGTCCACCTGCAACGACGCTGGGGACGGAGAATCGGTGATGACGCCGGATCATTTCAATCGAATTGTCCCGGCAGCGGGAAATATGGCTGACCATACCATCGTGGTCCAACGCATCAAGATCAACGGAAGCCAGGGCTAGGTTGCGTCTGATCGAGTCCGGTTTTACGTCGTGATCCCATAGTTCCAGGTCTTTGAGCCAGATCTTCTCGTTGTACGCGTGCTGCCCTTTTTTCAATCGTTCAGCGACTACAGGATTGGTTATCTCCTGCTGTTTGTCAGAACCAATGGCAACTCCAATGGGCGCTCTCTGGTTGTACATGAATCCATGGATTGATTCCGCTATGAGAGTTGATGGGACACCGTACTCAGCAAGTCTGAGCCCATTGGTGAAAGATCTGGTCTGCGGTTCATAATCTCGTTTGAACAGGCTCACCGGGTTTGGGTAGTGCTGGGTGTCCACCATCCATGTCCCTGGACCGGGTGGATTGAAAACGAGGTCAGATCGCGAAGACAATAGACCGGCTCCTGTTATAAGTCTCTGTTTCGATGATGTAATTCGTCGAATATCAGCATCATAATTCCAG
The DNA here is from genome assembly GCA_029262715.1 of Chloroflexota bacterium. Classification (GTDB taxonomy): domain Bacteria; phylum Chloroflexota; class Dehalococcoidia; order Lucifugimonadales; family Lucifugimonadaceae; genus JAJCYX01. Next base: position 1,914 of record JAJCYX010000241.1, on the reverse strand, counting down.
TATTTCGCAACGGTCAAGCTAATAGCCAAATACTTGGCGATAACGTCTGATGCATCAACGCAAATCACGTTTCGATTTGAACTTCCTGCCACTGCCCGTGTAGTGGGTAGGAGACTAGAATCAATCGACCGTCCGCATAACTTCCATTCCACCCACAGGTCCTACCCTCAGGAAAACTCTGCATGACCTCAGAAAACTCCTCTCGCTTCCTCGGCGTCACCATCCAGCCCATGTACTTCCAGTCAGAAGGCGTGGACAAGGTGCTTGACTCACTTGCCGCAGCAGGCGTCAATGCCATCGCCACCGCGCCATCCATATACGAAGCGGTCGACCAACTTCCCGGTGACGATGACGCAGGCTCCAGCGAAGAGCTGCCTCGCCGCGAGCCTCCGGTCGATGCCGGAGCAGGTTCTGTCAGAGTCGTCGAACGGCTGCTCTGGGGCAAAGAAGAGATGCTCATCAACCCTTCGCCATCCGCTCCGCCGAACATGCAGTTTTACAACGGCCTGAAGTACCAGCCGTCACAGGCCACCGCACTCACAGCGTCCGACGGCCACATGATCCAGCAGATCATCGATGGCGCACACAAGCGCGACATGAAGGTCTACTTCCAGGTGTCCGCCGTGCAGGTTCCCGGCAAGCACGACGAAGACATGCCAAAGCTTCCCAATGGCGAGTACCCGCGGCACCGCATGGTCCACACCGTTTCGGTTGCCTCGGACGACGCCCGCGCCTATGTAGCCGCAAGAGTCAAAGACTTGCTCACCTCTTACCCGGACATCGACGGTCTGCGCCACGATTGGCCCGAGCACCCGCCTTACCGACTCGGCGACGCGTTCCTCGATTTCTCAGACAACGCACGCCGCATCGCGCCTCGCCTCGGCTACGACTTCGAGCCGATGCGTCTTGCTGCCGACGCCCTGTACACGCGCCTGCAACACATCTCGAATTCGGATCTCGACCCTCTCTGTGACGTACACGCCATGCCGTATGCGCTGGCTCATGCAATGGCCCGCAACTCTGCCCTGACAGAAGTGCTCAGCTTCAAGGCAGCACTGACCACGCTCTACATCAAGGAACTGCGTGAGGCGATGAACAGCGTTCCGGGAGGGAAGGACAAGGAGCTTTCGCCTAACGCCTTCCCGCCGCCGCTTTCCCTTCTTTCCGGCATGGACTTCGGCGCTGTTTCTGAGCATGCAGACTCGATCAATATGAAGCTCTACACGATGCACTGGCCGCAGATGATCCATTTCTATGCCGAGGAGTTAATTGCAAACAACGATCAGCCGTTGGACGAAAAGACCCTGATTACGGCGCTATCAAACCTGTTCGATTTCGAAGATGGACGCAGGGGCACGACGCTTGAGGACTACCAGTATCCGCCGCCTGATATGCCACATCGCGCAGGCCAGCAGGCCCAGCTCAGGAAGATCAGACAGGCGCAGCTTGAGACTGGCGACAAGGCTGCTCTATACCCGGTCGTCCACGGCTACGGCCCGCTTGATGACTTCGATGCCAGGCTGCACCTGGCATGGGACGCCGGTACGCAGGGCATCTGGATCAACCGCTACTGCTACCTGGGCGAAGACAAGATAGCGGCGATCAGTAGATTGGGAGACTAGGAAGCCAGGCGGCGAGCCGTAGGTGACCGTTTTTTTGAGGTGTAGTTTTACCCCTTCGTCCTGAGCGAGTGCGAAGGACCCGGTGTGCGGGGCGACCCATCTTTAACCGCCCTACCCAATAGCACACAACTCTCAATATATGTCATCCCGACCGCATCGGAGGGATCTGAGCGGCATGCCGCGTCTTCCGGTGTCGCACGTGCCCTTTATCCCTCTCCCGGTTCGGGAGAGGGATAAAGGGCTAGGGTCGTTTCGTGCAGCACATGAGAGAGTCGTTCTCTTGGGCGGCTAT
>JAJCYX010000240.1 GCA_029262715.1 Chloroflexota bacterium | reverse complement strand
TGAGGAAGATTGACCGCGCTGAGCCGATTAGCTCTGAAAAGAGTGTGTGTTACTCGCTACCGGATTGCTTTGTTACTGCGATGCGCGTTTTTTTCACTTGCCGCCAGGAAGGTGCCTAAGAGGAGGTGCCTAAGAATCGACAGGTCCCGCAGGGTGCTGGTATTGCGACGAGGTTCTCGATGGACCGTTGTGACATCTGATCGACCATCTGTCCGTGCGCCTGCTCGTTCATCAAAGTGACACGTGTTTCTACACTAAATTTAAGTGATGTTGCCCAGGCTGCTTTACTATGTCAGCGTCGATTGCTCACTCGGAACAACGCGAAGTCGAGGTACAACGGCATGTTGAGCAACTGGTTTACGCCCGTCCGAACCGGTATCCGGTACTGGCGCTCTGATTCGCTGATAGCGCCGGGGGCGCGGAACCTGCTGCCCGAAACTTCCGCGAGCGGCGGAATTCGCTGGTCATCGCTGGCGTTGGGCGGTGTGGTTGCCGGCGTACTGATTGTCGTCACCGTCATCACAGTCCTCAGTTTTGTTGGCAACGACAAGCTGAGTCTGCTCATTTCAGCAGCCACTGTTCACCCCCATGAATCAACAGCTGAGTGGGTTGGTGATGACGCAATGGGGTACGCGTCGATAAATCTACGACCGGGGCTTTCAGAGCTTCTACGCGCTCGCGACTTATTCAACAATATCGTCGACTTCGATCAGGCGGATACCGAATTCGACAACGGCATCGATGAGTTGAGCGAGAGGCTTGGCATTGATGTCAGGGACGGTGTTCTGCCGGTGCTTGGGCCAGAACTCGCTGTTGCCGCATATGCTGGAAATGACCCATTTTTCGACGAACCAGGCGTGGTGTTTTTTGCCGGTTTCCTGGACATGGGTGTCGGGCGTTCAATCGTTGATGCCTACGTTGCGAAGACAGAACGAGAAGGCGAGATGATAGAGCTCATGACGATCGGTGGGCTTGAAACCTACTACCTGAATGAGGAGATCTATGTCACGGTTCACGACTCTGAGCCGTACGTTCTTATTGCCAGTACGCAGGGTGTTCTAGAGCGCACGCTTTCGATGATGGAAACACCGGTGAACCCGCTTTCCGAAGACCCCGAATTTATCGCCGCCATGGATCAACTACCTGATAAACGGTTTGTCTCCGGGTACGCGAATCTGAGCCAGTTTACGGCCGTCGGATTTGACAACACGGTGCCGGGATCAATGAATTTGCAGCCGAATTTCGGCATATTCCCGTTTGGGGTCGGGGTGGATGGAACATCTCCCGAATCTCAGGTCATCGCAGGAGCGGCGACCATTGGCAAGAAGGACATGCGGATCGATTACGTATTTACCGTCGACCCTGAAACGTATGTCGGGGTTGCTCCTCCTTCTGCCGTACTCGATCTTGTTCCCGGAGAAGTTATCGGATTCTTTAGCATGGGTGGTCTTCAGCTGGCGATTGACCAGATGTTAGAGCTGTTCGACGGCGAGGGATTGGATAGCGACCTCAATTCCGAGTTCACAGAACAGACCGGTCTAGATCTGGAGACCGACCTCCTGGATCCGATCGGCAAGGAGATTGCGGTCGTATTGATCGATCTTGAGAACGGAGGTCCTCCGGGATCGAGCATTCTCGACAGCCCGCCGCGGATAGCAGCAGCGTTAATTGTTGAGTTGGACGACGTTGGCCGAATGGACGCGACGATGGACCGTATTAGGGAAATTGCCGCTGAATCGGACGTGAACTTCACCGCTGTCGATGTTGCGGGAGAGCCGGCATGGCTTGCACTGACCCCCAAGGAATCTCCGCCACTTGAACTGGCTTATATGCTGACGGATGGCTTCTTCGTTGGTGGAATTTCGCTTGATTCACTTGAGCGGGTGAAGATGACCGCTGACGGGGATTTGGATTCGGTGAAGGACAACGATGCTTACAGGCGTGCGTTGGATACGGTTGGTGATGATGCCCTGTACACCTTTTTCCTGGAGTTTGAGCCGTTGAGCAAGGCGGTGCGTAGTTTCATCGACCCGGACGATCTTCCCGAGTTCGATGAGCGACTTGCACCGTGGTTCGAGAAGATTGAGTCGTTCGCGTTGACGACGAGCGTAGACGAGGCCTGGGTATCGACAACGATGCTGCTGACGATCAACTAGCGTTTCTATCGGTCGAAAACGAACACGGCGGTCCGAATCTACTCGGACCGCCGTGTTTATTAGCTATTTCCTTCGCACTGTAGTCAACGATGAGCAATGCGGTAACTATCCATCGACACTAACCCGCTCACCAAAAGAAAACGCGGCCACGCCGCAGAAAATGGCGCCCGCGCCTGCTACCTAGCTCCAGACTCGGTCGTGTGAATCCAGAGCGTCCCATTCGGTCGTCGGCTCGAAGAAGCCCTCAGGGTAAACCGCGTGCCGTGAGGGGTTGGTGTTCAGGTGTTCCTTCACTGCTTCCTCGTTCAGCTCGATGCCGAGACCCGGGCCCTCGGGCACTGTGACGAAACCGTTATCGAGAACAGGTTTAGAAACGCCTTCAACCAGTGAGTCCCACCAGGGCAGGTCCACCGAGTGCATCTCAAGGCCAATGAAGTTGTTCGTGGCCGCTGCGCAGTGCACATTCGCCATAGCGACAATCGGTGATCCGGCCTGGTGCATCGCCATCGGAATGCCGAACTCCTCAGCCATGTCACCGATCTTCTTCGTTTCGAGAATGCCACCTGAAGTAGCCAGGTCGGGGTGGACAATGGAGAT
>JAJCYX010000239.1 GCA_029262715.1 Chloroflexota bacterium | reverse complement strand
CTGCTGCTGGCCGTATTCGCCCTCTACTGGACGCTCGGTCGACGGCAGCAAAACCTTCTCCTCCTCGTCGCCAGCTACGTCTTCTACGGCTACGTCGATCCTCTGCTTGCGCTTCTGCTGGGCGGCTTCACCCTTGCGATGTACTTCAGCGCAATTTCGATACGCGACCAGACCGGTGTAGCAACTGGTTCGTTCAGGCAAAAAGTGCCGCTGATCGCCGCTGTTCTCGCCACTCTCACTGTCCTGATCGTCTTCAAGTACCTTGGCTTCTTCGTCGACAGCGCCAGTGATTTCGTGGGGGATATCGGCCTCGGTACATTCTCGACTCATCTCAACATCATCCTGCCGGTTGGCATCTCGTTCTACACGTTGCAGGGTCTTGGCTATGTGATCGACGTTCAACGAGGGAAGACCGAAGCTCGTCGCAACCTGCTCAACTTTGCGCTGTTTATCTCGTTTTTTCCACAGTTGGTTGCAGGACCTATCGAACGGGCCTCAAGACTCCTGCCGCAGTTCGAATCGAAGCGAACCGCAACTCCTGCAGGGCTGCAGAGTGCCGTAACCCTGTTGCTCTGGGGATTCTTCAAGAAGCTTGTGATCGCAGACAACGTGGGTGTGATTGCCGACCGGGTATTCGCGACAGAGTCACCGGGATTCGCGCTGATCTGGGTTGGAGTCCTGGCGTTCGGGCTGCAAATATTCGCTGATTTCTCCGGTTACACGGACATAGCGCGAGGGACGGCACGACTCTTCGGAATCAATCTGTCTGAGAACTTCCGGCACCCGCATATGGCGAGATCACCGGTCGACTTCTGGCGGCGCTGGCACATATCGCTTTCAACATGGTTCCGTGATTACGTCTACATACCGCTGGGCGGGTCGAGGTCGAGTGCAGGTCGTTCTGTTGGAAACCTGCTGGTGACGTTCCTCTTGAGTGGTCTCTGGCACGGCGCATCATGGAATTTTGCGCTGTGGGGTGCGTATCACGGTGGACTGGTTTATTTGCAACGAGTAATCCCCGCGGGCGATGTTCTCATCAGGGTATTGAGACCGTTGTCGATACCGATCACATTTGTACTGGTCACAATTGGCTGGCTGTTCTTCCGGGAAACAGATGTCTCTCACATCTGGAACCTGCTCAGCACCTCGCCTCTGAACGAATCGGCACAGAGTCTTGAATTAGCAATGTTCCTGCTCATTCAGGTCGTGATCTATTCGATCCCGATCTGGCTGCATACGGCGGCTGGCGCTTTGGACCTGCGGAAGCTGAACAGTCTCGCTTTTAGAAAACTGCCTGACCGAGCCTGGCAGACTGCGATGGCGGCAGCGTTTTTCACCGGCATTCTCTTGATGAGAAATACAGCCGGTGGCGAGTTTATCTACTTCCAGTTCTAGTTGAGGCTGGACAGTTCGCAGAGCGTGAATCCGAGGTCTGGGAGGCTATTTATCTTGTAGCTGTCCCGGCAGGTCTTTGCAGTTCTTCGAAGCGTCGTCACCTGTGCGGCCATCGCCCTCGCAGAGAAGCACTATGTTCCCAACGATGCGGAAGTCACGGTATTTCGGGAATTTGTTGGCGCAAACTCGCTGCTCAACGGTCGTGTCAGATGAGAACGAAACATGAAATGCATTTGAGCCGTCGTCCGAGTCAGCTGAGTCCATCAGCCCTACGGCGCTCTGTCCCTGTGCTTGCCGACAAGAGATCCGGTCCTGTTCGCCGATAGCTTTTCCGTCAGGACCGAGAGCAGTTTGAACCAGTGCCGCTTCAGCACCCTGGACCTGCGCGATAGCTGCGGAAGGGTACACAAGAACACCAAGTTCCTTAGTGTTGATAAAACCCCATTTGGCGGCCGTGGATTCGGGGTAGTCGAGCAACAGATCACGCTGTTCTTTCCATCCGAGAGCCTTGAGATCATCGACGGTGAACACAGTAGTGGTCTCAACAAAGAATTGGGACGCATCACGTTGGTCGGAGTTCGCAGAACCGTCGGAGTTTGATGAAGAAGCCGGGGAATCGCTGTCCGTTCCGCATGCCGCGATCAACATCATCGAAACGATCATCAGAGGCAACGCCAGCCGCCATCGGGACAACATCGGACTCAAGTTCATTTCATATCCTTGGAATTCGGACTCGCCGGTTGCTCAATCCCTGTGCCAGATTGCGCCGCGAGCAACTGTTTGCATTTCAGTGGACGCATTGTAATTCGACTGGTGGGCAAACCACAAAATTCCTACACGTAGCGACAGACTGAACTTCAGATTACCGGGTAGGGGAGGCGCAAGGTCTCTCTAGTTAGTCGGCTCAAGAATCTGGTGAACGGTATTCACCGCGAGGCCTTCGAGAATCTGCACGATTCCGCTCGGCCACTGGATTGTGAGCGACTCGACCGATTCGGCGCTGCCCAGTCCGAAGTTAGCGTCCAGTGCACTCATCGACAGGAAGCTCGATGAGCCGAGAATCTCCTTGACCTGAGTACGCTGCTGGCCTTCCAATCCGCTTGAAACCAGCGTGAGTCGTGCCCCAATCGCGTCCGCGTTTGATCCGGTGCGGTCTATCGCCATTCGGCCCCTGAGTTGAAAATTAACCCAGCTATTGTCACCGCCACCGTTCATCCAAACGAACAACGGTCCGCTCACAGCAATTCGCTCACCAGTCTCATCCAGCGACTCACCGTTACTGTTTGTGACGATCAGATCGGTAAAGCCATCTCCGTTCAGATCGCCCACAGCAACACCTTTGCCATTCTCATGGAACTGAACACCTAGACGACGGAGTGATGAGTTGAAATCAGTATCAGACGGGTCGAGGTCGGAGTAGTCGACCCCTAGCGCATCTACAACCCTCGCATCGATAGTCACGTCCTTGAATCCAGAGAGAGTGTTCTGCATGAGCCTGCCGAACGCTGGAGCGATGCTCCCGTTTGGGCCCTCGCCTCGGGATGCCAATGACCCCAACCAGTAAAGATCCTGGTCACCGTCGTTCTCCATGTCGAAGAACGCTGTGCCGAACCCGAACTCGTAGGCTTCTAGCCCTTCGGGGAGAGTCCAGCCGCTAGCGAAAAAATCGTCGTTCAGCGACTCTGGCGGCAACAGTTCGCTGTGCTCAACAGTCGTCTGCGCCGCCGCGCTAGTGAATCCTCCCGAGCCATCGTTCTCCAGCAGCGTGTGGTAGCAGGTTCCCCATCCAAGCTGGGACGAGTAGGCACAGTCACCAC
>JAJCYX010000238.1 GCA_029262715.1 Chloroflexota bacterium | reverse complement strand
GCTTGAGACCCATCGTTTTGCAGTAAACGCGCTAACGCGAATCGTGAAAGAGGCGTTTGCATTTGCAGGAGAGAACGTGCGCTGGGCACTGACAGAGCACGACCTTGCAGAGCACATCCGCGGCAGGTTCGACCGACTTGGTCTCGAATACGATGATGGACCGGTTGTGGCGTTCAACGAACACTCGTCCGACCCACACTACGAGCCGAAGCCCGAAAGCTCGGCAGTAATCCGTCGTGAAGGCTGGCTGCTGATCGACCTGTGGGGACGAAAGCGGCAGGAGTCGGGCTCGGAGGCTGAACCTACCATTTCCGGCGACATTACCTGGGTGGCAAAGCTTGGCAAACCACCTGATGAGCGGCAGCAAGAGGTGTTCAACGCAGTGCGACAAGGCCGTGACGCAGCGTTCGATTTCCTCGAAGCCGAAGTTCTTGCGGGAAATACGCCGGAAGGGTGGCAGGTAGACAGGATTGCTCGCGACGTCATTGGAAAAGCAGGGTTCGGCGACAACTTTGTTCACCGACTCGGTCACTCACTGGGAAACGAGGTGCACTCCAACGGCGTGAACCTGGATGACTGGGAGACGCACGATACGCGCAAGGTGATTGAGGGTGTTGGTGTGACAATTGAACCTGGCATCTACCTGCCGGAGTTCGGTGTCCGGCTGGAGATGGATGTGTTCATGGGCCCAGACGGTCCTGAGATCACTGGCGAACGTCAGGACGAGATATTCCAGATCGAAACTTGAGCTAGAGCACTGCGCTGATTGCCGATTCGATCTTGTCAGCCGCAAGCCTTTCCCCGTAGTAGACCATGCGGAGCCGCACGAACCTTCGTGGGTCTATCGGCGTCGGGTTTCCGGAGGCGATGACCGAAACCTCAGGGCTTGAAACCACTCTCGATAGAGCGAATCTCGCTTTGTCCATTTGTTCTGCGTTCAGATCATCAACGTAAACAGCGATGGAGCATGTTCGGTATGGAGTACCGCGGTTCTGGTCATCGGACTCGACTCTGACTTGTGGTGGTTCAGACATTCCATTTCCTCGGTCCCGGACTAATCTTCACGCAATTGCCTTGTCGCGCTGCCAGCAGAAGGTGGCGACCGTTGCTTAGAATACGGTCAACACGATAGAAGCGACACTAGACTGCTAATATCGAACTCCGAAGGGAGAACTGCTGACTTGATACCTGGAATGTGGAACATCGGCCTCAAAGAGTGGGCCGTCACCGTCGACGCCATCGCACGAGGCGATCAGACAATTTTGCTGCGAAAAGGTGGCATCAGGGAAGACGGGATGCATTTCAAGATTGAGCACGAACAGTTCTTCCTGTATCCCGGTCACTTCCACGAAGGTGCAGCGTTACTCAAACCTGAAAAGCAGGATTTGCTCGCCGGTTCTGAACTGGAAGACTTCGAGAGCGTCGTCGACCTGATGGTGTTCGCTGAGATCGAAGAGGTGCTTGAGGTCTCAACCGAGGACGAAGTTAAGGCGCTTAATCAGTACCACATCTGGTCAGACGAGTTCGCAGAAAAGCGATTCAACTGGAAGCCTCTTCACCCTCTTAATCTGATAATTGTCCGTGCGCACCTGTTGCAGCAGCCACAGGCGTTGATGGTCATGCCTGAATACAGCGGCTGCAAATCGTGGGTAGAGTTCATCGAGGACTATCCAGTCGGCGTGACGACTCCAGCAATACCAGACAGACGGTTCAAGGCAGAGGTCGCCGCCATCAAGAGCGCGTTAGCGGCTAAGACAAGCGCGGCGGGATAACACCCGAATAACCAAGTATCGAAAGCTTGCATCGTTCGTAAATTGATACCACTACCGAGGAACCAAATTGAAGTATCGAAATCTCGCCGGAACCGACCTCACGCTGTCCGAAGTTGGCTTCGGGGTGTGGAGCGTCAGCACGAATTGGTGGGGCGAGGTATCTGAGGCTGACGGCATATCGCTTTTGCGAGCCGCATTCGACCGCGGCATCACCTTCTTTGACACAGCGGACACTTACGGAGTCGGATACGGCGAGGAGATCCTGGCGAAGGCGCTTGGAGACCGACGAGAGCAGATGGTGATCGGTACGAAGTTTGGATATGACCTCGATGCACCACGACTCGGGCGTCACAAGGAACGGCCACAAAACTGGGACCCGGAATTCGTCAAGGCAGCTTGTGACAAGTCATTGGCCCGACTCGATACCACCTACATAGATCTGTATCAGCTCCACAATTCACGCCTCACAGCTATCCAACGAGACGACACGGTTACTGCTCTGGAAGACCTGCAGGCTGCTGGAAAGATTCGCCACTGGGGAGTTGCAGTTGGGCCGGATATCGGTTGGATCGAGGAGGGCGAGTTCACGGTCAGCCAGCGAAAAGCTCCGGCCCAGATCATCTACTCCATCCTTGAGCAGGCGCCGGCAGACCGGTTCATCTCGGCTGCTACTGAAGCAAACGTTGGCGTGTTCTCACGGGTGCCACATGCCTCTGGAATGCTCGACGGCTCGTACACCAAGGACACTCAGCTGGATTCGATGCCGTTCGATGCTGACGACCACCGCTCATACCGAAAAATGCAGTGGCTCAGTCAATCGATAGAAAAATTGAAGAAGATCGATTTCCTTATTTCTGGGAAAGAAGCGACAGTCGGTCAGATAGCCATCAAGTTCTGCCTGGCACCACCGATCATGGCCTCATGCGTGCCGACAATCACCAACGTCGCTCAGCTCGATGAGTACGTCGTCGCTCCAGATATCGACGAGCTACCGGTTGAGGAACTTGATCGGGTTAAGGCTCTATATGCAGATGACTTTGGTACAGGCGGACACGACCCGATGAAATCGTCGCAGTCACCAACAGGTTGGGTGGATGTGGCAAATTCGCCTGTTGAACCTGTAGCGGCAGTTAAAAGCTAGCGGCTGGTCTGATTAGTGGCTGAGCGTGTGCGAGCACGTCGTCTTCGGCGCGTGCTATCAGCCTTCTTTTTCAGTCGGCGGCGGCTTGCAGTCGCAGCTGAGGTTGCCTCTTTTTCAGGGGTCACCGGTTGCCTGGCGCTCGCTATTACGCTGGCTTTGCGTATCTCATCCTCAAGCAGGTTGAAGTCTCTCTGCGGCACGATGTGGAGCATGCCAAAGAACGCCAGCGGCCAGTGCTCAGTAGGCCATTTCTTCACATACTCGAGAGTCGGCGCAATCTCACGAGCATCTATGTAGTCCTCGAGTTCTAGGACTAGATCGGCCTTGACCTCAACCCGGTTCGAGAACAACTCATTCTTTTCGTGATGCTTCCATACCCGCGTGTTCTCTTCAAAGTGCTCTGATGCTACCGTTGCTGTCGCAGCGAAGCCTTTCTTGTCCTGAACGTAGAACAGTATGCGGTCTTCGGGCGTTAATCGAACCGATTTCCGCCGGTTACGCGAGTCGATACCGATCACCTTGAAGCCCTGTTCGCGGGTTATCTCAAGATTATCTTCGTCGACCACTACCATCCAGAATGTTTTGCTCATTCGATCTCTGCTCTACCGTTTCGTCGCTCGGGGAATCAACTTCTAGTGCTGATGTCTCTCATCTTAAGGGATGTCGAGTGCGGACATCAGAATGTACGCTTACATTCAACGACCGCAACTCCCGGTACTAACTACGAGGATCCGGTGCGGCTCAAATCAACAAGGGACAGAAAATGCCTGACACTGGTGGGAATGCGGACGTGATCGAAGCAAAGGTAATCTCAGCTCTGGAATCCTACGGAGTGCCGTACGAGGTGGTTGAGATCGATCCAGATTTTGCGGACACTGCGGCATTTTGCGAGGAGTATGGCTTCCCGGCGGAGCAGTCTGCCAACACCATAATCGTTGCATCGAAAAAGAAGCCGAAACAGTTCACGGCGTCAGTTGTGCGAGCAACTGCGCGCCTCGACGTAAACCACTGCATCAAGCAGCTGATGGGCAACAGCCGAGTTTCGTTCGCAAACGCTGAGGAAACAACCGAATTGACCGGAATGATGGTCGGCGGTGTAACTGCACTGGCACTTCCGCCTGAACTACCCGTTTATATCGATCCCGGTCTTATGAACCACGACTACATCATCCTCGGCGGTGGCAGTCGTTCGACCAAGATAAAAGTGTCGCCTGACGTGTTGACTCGCATACCCGGGGCAGTGGTAACCGAGGGATTGACCCAGACCGCATAAGTTGTACTCAGATCACCCGTAATTTTGCCCGCAGAATCGGAGTTTTCGTATGCCATCAGGCACCGTTGTAGCAGATCTACCGGCATCTCCAGAAAAGGTGTGGGAGATCATTACCGACCTTGAACATGCGACCGATTGGGTTCCTGACCTTATCTCTGTTAAGCGTTTAGATTCCGGTCCAATTCGAGTTGGTTCGCAGTTCGATGAAGTGATGAACGTCCAGGGTCGCAAGATGGACGTGAAGGTGACAATTGCACAGCTTGATGCCCCAAAGGTGATAGCTCACACCGGTGAGGGTAAATCGGTCAAGATCAACGGCAAAGCAACAATTACAGAGACGCCTGGCGGCTGCCGGGTCATGAACGAGTGGAGCCTCGAATTGAGCGGGCTGTTGAGACTGGCTGCTCCGCTGGCAGGTAACTGGACTAAGAACAATATCGAGCACTCGATGCGCACGCTTCGAGAGAGGTTGGAAAAGAGCTCTTAGCTAGCTGTGCCCTTGCTGAGAACGTCTATTCGGCACGGGCGCGCTGGAACTTGTTACGAATCCAGATTGCGATCGCATTCATAGAAAGCAGCAGTATCAGCAGGGCAAGGATCGCTGCAGCGGCGATGGACCGAAAGTCCGACTGCGGCTGTTGAACCCAGTTCAGAATCTGGAGCGGCAGGACCGTAAATGAATCTGCCGGGCTATGCGGTACAGAGGTGATAAACACGATACCGCTGATCATCAGAATTGGTGCAGCCTCACCAATAGCGCGGGAGAGCGCAAGGATCACTCCGCTCATAATTCCGGGGATCGCCTGCGGCAAGACGATCGACTTAACCACCTGCCAGCGGGTCGCTCCCATCGCAAACGCTGCATCACGGTAGCTTGGTGGCACAGATCGGATCGACTCCTGAGTTGCGATGATCACGATGGGCAGAACCAGCAGAGTCAG
>JAJCYX010000237.1 GCA_029262715.1 Chloroflexota bacterium | reverse complement strand
GGCTGGTGCGAGGCGAGGTGCCGGACGAGGTGTACACCGAGCCGATTGGAGAGGCGAATGTGAAGCGTGAGGGTAGTGACATCACCGTGATCACATACGGTTTGATGCTTCACTACACGTTGCAGGCTGCCCAAACCCTCTCAGAGCAAGACGGCGTTGAGGCGCTGGTGCTAGACCTGCGAACGCTGCGGCCGCTTGATAGAGAGTCGATTGCAGAGGCGGCTCGTCATACTGGAAAAGTGATGATCGTGCAGGAGGACACGCCTGCGGTCAGCGTATCGTCCGAAGTGTCGGCCATCATCGCCGAGGATGCGTTCTACGATCTCGACGCCCCTGTAATGAGGGTTGGACCGCCCGAGTTGCCGCCAATGCCGTTCAGCCCCGTTCAAGAGGCAGCGTTCATGCCGTCGCCTGAGAAGATTCTGGTCACCATGCGGAAGCTGGCAGCAACATGAGACCCTGTCCCACCATCGCCACGCTGGAGAGCGTTGATGCTATTTAATATCGAGATGCCACATGTTGGGGAGTCAGTGACCGAAGCGGTCATCGAGAAATGGCTGAAACAGCCAGGCGACCGCATCGAGAAATATGAGCCGATTGTCGAGGTCGTCACTGACAAAGTGGCTATGGAGGTTCCCGCGCCCGCAACCGGGGAACTCACAAAGATCGTTGCTCAAGAGGGCGCGACTGTGGCGATGGGCGCGATCATCGCTGAGATGGACGCTGAAGGTGTTCCCGTTGCCCCAATCATCGTAGAGCCCGAGAATTCGACCCCTGTGGCTCCCGAAGCTGTTCAGAGGGCATCGAGTCCTCCGAAGGCAGCGAGCGCTCCTATGGGTCTCAGAGTGGCCAATGCGAGCCAGGTGGGCAGCATGATCACGGGTGCAAATGTTGGGCCGACGGGTGGAGCGTTCAGTGACACCTCTCTTGGGTCAGAAGCGTCCGGAGAGCCAGCATCCAACGAATCGACCAACACATCACTGCGCAGACCGGATGCCGCCTTCGCAAGGCTGTCCCCCGCCGTGAGACGCCTGATCGATCAGCACGGGCTTGACCCCGCCTCTCTGACCGGAACAGGAGTCGGAGACCGAATAACTCGCGCTGATGTCCTGAGAGCTGTCGAAGAGCCAGGGTCCGGCGCTGAGACAGCAAACAAGGCCGGAGGGCATCTCGAGGTACCTTCCGCTGTGCGGGGGATGATCGCTGAGCATATGGCCCGGAGTTTCCGAGAAATTCCGCATGCGTGGTCGGCTGTTGAGGTGGACGTAAGCGGACTGGTCGCCTGCCGGTCTGCAAACCGCGATTGGATGCTCAAGCAGCACGGACTCAATCTCACGTATCTGCCGTTCGCACTCGCCATCACGGCTGAGGCTCTGCGCAGAAATCCGCTACTGAATTCGTCATGGCAGAGCGACAGGATTCTCGTGTATGACGATGTCAACATTGGCATCGCTGTCGCAGGAAAAAACGGACTTGTTGTGCCTGTAATCAAAAACGCGGACAAAAGATCGTTCCTGGAACTGACTCAGGACCTATCAGGAACTATTGAACGAGCCCGCGATGGCAAACTTTCACTTGACGATGTGAGCGATGGAACCTTCACCCTGAACAACACTGGCGCGCTGGGATCGGTATGGGGTGGAGCCATCATCAACCACCCTCAAGCGGCCATTCTGACTACAGAGGCGATTGTGAAACGACCCGTCGTGACAAAGAACGATGCGGTTGAAGTTCGGCCCATCATGAACATCTGCCTCTCGTTCGACCACCGGGTGATAGACGGCGCTGAGGCATCTGCGTTCCTGCAGGACGTGAAAAAAGGTCTCGAAGGCGTGTCATCGGACACAGCGCTCGAATGACTGGCGACTCTCAGCCGTTTCCTGAACTGCGGTCGTCGTGGCTCAGCCAGATCGACTACCAGGAAGCGCTCGACCTACAAAGGTCACTTTTCGAGCGCAGGAAAGCGGATACGGCCCCCGACACTCTGCTTCTGCTTGAGCATGATCCGGTCTACACACTGGGCAGGCGGGCGGAGCGATCCGACATCCTTGCCGATGATGCAGCGTTGTCCTCAATTGGCGCTTATGTAGTTGATACGGATCGAGGTGGTGAGGTCACCTATCACGGACCCGGGCAACTGGTCATGTATCCGGTCATCAGCATCCGCGCCGCAGAACTCGGGCCTGTCAGCTACGTACGGATCCTCGAACAGGTCGTCATCGACACTCTCCGGCACTACGGGATCAACGGGCATCGAGTCGTTGGCAAGACCGGAGTGTGGGTGGGAGGCGAGCCCGGTGCGAAGCCACCGAAAGGCCAGAACCCGGCAGGTAGAAAAATAGCTGCGATGGGTGTGAGGGTGAGCGGTGGCGTGGCTATGCACGGCCTGGCCCTCAACGTGACCACCGACCTGTCTCACTTCACTATGATCGTGCCGTGCGGCATGCCAGAACTGCCGGTGACATCGATTGAGCAGGAAACCGGAGTCGCTCATAGCGTTAAGAGCGTTTCAGCGATTGCAGCAAAGCGGCTCGGCGAGTTACTCCAGAGGACCATCGTCCCGGTATCGCCGTCAGATCAGGCCGTCTGACCAAGAGCGTCGGCGTGCCGCCACGGACCGTGAGTGCAGCCCCCAATTGTTCGGCGCACACCTTTAGCACACCATTACCGAATAGCGGCTGGATCACGCATGGTCCAGTGTCACTGACGTTTTTCGACGGTAATACTCTGCCAGGATTCTGCACATGCCAACAGGCTCGAGAGCCACTGAACTGCTTCTGATCGAGGACGACCCGAACGCAGCAAACCTGTTTTTGGAGAGAGTCAGGCACTTTGCTCCCGGAGAGTTCAACGTGACGCAGGCCCGGTCTCTTCAGGCAGGACTGGAAGAGGCAGCCGATGTCGATTTCGGACTGGCGGTCATTGACCTGACGCTTCCGGACTCCGTGGGGATAGAGACCTGCTCACGGTTCAACTCAGCTCAACCCAATGTTCCGTTTATTGTGCTAACCGGAGTCACTGACGATTCTCTCGTTGACACTCTCTCTCAGGCTGGTGCTAAGGCCGCTTTCACGAAAGAGGACTGTTACGCCGAAGACCTGCTCAACGCAGTCAGATCGGCAGCGATCACAACTCAGCGCCAGCAAGCAGAAGTCACGGCGACTGTAGCTGAAGCTCGATTCCGTAACGCGATAATCGATAGTGCAGACGGCATCGTCGTGATTGGCGAGTCTGGAGACATCGTGCTCGTAAGCGCCGGTGCAGAGTCGTTGTTGGGTAGATCAGCTGCGGAGCTCACAGGTTCACCGCTTGGCATCGAACTGACTCCTGGCCAGCCAGTCCGAGCACAGATGCTGCGTGAAGAGTCTGGACATGCCCAGACTCACCCGCTGGTTGAACCTGTCCGTCAGTTCGACGTTTGCATGCTGCAGGTCAATGAAGTGGAGTTCTGGCCGTTTTCGCACTACTGGGCAAACAAGCCTGTCACCGTCTGTGCAATGCGGGATATCAACAATCAGTCATCGGAAGAGAATCGACAGCGAAACATCGTCCGGATTGACGAGCCGTTACAGATTTCGTCTGGCATCGAGGCTGTATGCGCAGACATTGCTGTGAGGATAGGCGTACTGGTGAAGTTCAATCGATTCGAAGCCGCACTCTGGCGCCCGGAACTGAGCAGGCTGCAAATCATGGCTGAACTAGGCGTTCAGGCAAAGGGACGCGGCGTATCTAGCCTTGTCCAGCGAGGTTCGACCCCTGATGAGTTTGAGTCGTGGACGACCGAATGGTCATCTGAAGAGTACGAAACGCGTGTTTCCGTCTCCGTTGGATGCATCGAAACGGACGACAAGAGTGATCGGAACGGAGTCGTCCTGGCCCGGTGCGCAACCATGATTGCCGCGGCACTGGCAAAAATGAGAAGCCAGCCCGTGTTATCGGTAGCAGGTGGAGGTCTCGCAGCGCAAAACGACGGTCTTGATGGCTTGATCGATCGAAATCGCTCGATGCCTGAGGCAGCGTAATGGGCCTGGCTGTCGAACCTCGATTCCCGTTCAGAGACGCTGGTGGCGGGTCAGGCTATGCGTCTGGCGGCACATTTACACGTCGTCTGGGTGTGATCGCGGCCGCAGCAACATTCCTGATGCTGCTCGCAATGACGATAGGAACGGCGCTTGGCGTTCGAGCGTTACTCAATTCGCAAAGCGAGCAGCGCTTTGCCGACATGGTTGATGGTGCTTCCAATTCTGTGCTCTCTGACCTTGAAAACAGTTTCACCGAAATGGCGGCACTCGAAGCGTTCATAAGATCAGAGAGTGAGCTGACGAACGACAAATTCCAGATATTCGCCAGCACCCTCAACCAGCGTGTTGCAGGATCTGAAAGCGTCGGATTCGCCCCGCGAGTGGCTGGTGCAGACGCAGCAACATTTATCGAGTCGATGCAGAGGCAAGGGATTGACCTGCAGGACTTTGGCGCGGAACCCGGTAATGCCGAACGGTTTCCAGTTGCGTTCATGTTCCCGCCTATTGAAGGCCTGATTGAGCCGGGTGAGAACCTGGTTTCAGATCCCAGGTTCGGCACCGCCGTGCAGGAATCGTTGCGAGATCGTGCACCGGTTGCATCAGGTGTCACAACACTACGCACCAACCAATCATCACAACCGCGCTTCTTTGTGTTCCAACCCGTTTTCGGTGATCCTGCGCCGGGCAAGCATCCTTCGGAAGGTCCGCTTGTTGGCTATGCGTTCACCGTCTACCGTGCTGCTGACTTTCTGGCAGGACCGCTTGAGCGGAACAGCCTCGGAGGAGTGCCGCTGAGAGTGTTCGATGCCGCTCCGGGGCGACCGTCTTCGCTGATATTCCCTGAGCTTGACGCTGATGCAGACGGCTCGCTAGCCAGGGGTTGGGTGCAGGCGAGTCTCGATTTCGCGGGCAGGCGGTGGAACCTGCAGTTTGAGACGCCTGAGCAGTTCGGTCTAAGCGCTCTCGAACGGAACGTGTGGATCATCGTTCTGTCTGCCGGACTTGGGTTGACTGTGTTCGCTTCCATCTCCATGTTCTCTCTGCTCAAAGCACGGAGCACAGCGCACTCAGACCTTGACCTGAAAACAAGCCAGATGAGGGTGATTGTGGGGTCCGCCATCGAAGGCATCGTTGTTCTCGACGCCAAGAATCGACTGCTACTTGCCAACTACTCTTTTGCTGAAGCCTTCGGGATGCCTGATCCTGACGTGCTGGTCCAAAAGGATTGGAGCGCCGTTCGAGAATCGGCAACGGTTGAACTCGAGGACAGGGAAGGTTTCTTCCAGGCGCTGGCGCGGTTAAGCAGTAATAACGACGCAGCTGTGGCGGCGCTTGATGTGCGGATCAAATCACCTGCGGCCAGGACGCTTTCGATGTCATCCTCACCGGTGAACGACACCTCGGGGCAATACCTCGGTCGCCTGTTTGTCTTCCGTGACGTTACAGTCGAACGTTCCGCGGAAGAGGCAAAGACCGATTTTGTATCGATGGTCTCGCATGAATTGCGAACGCCGCTCACGTCTATCGTCGGATACGTTGACCTGCTACTCGAAGAAGCCGGTGGAGAGCACTCTGCAGAATCGGTACGGCTGCTTGAGGTCGTCAGGCGCAACAGCAACCGGCTTGCACGCCTTGTTGCTGACATATTAGACCTCTCCAGGATCGACAATGCTCGGTTCGATCTTCAGCCCACAAATGTAGCTGTCTCGTCATTGCTGGAGGAACTGGTCGAGTCGATGTCGGCCGATTTCTCTGCTAAAAATCAGCAGGTCACAATTGACGTTTCGACTGAACTACCGACGATTTATGTAGACCGAATTCGCATCGGACAGGTATTTACCAACCTTCTCTCGAACGCTCTCAGATACACGCCAGAAGGCGGCGCGATCACGGTAAGAGCCGCGTCTGATGACCAGAACTTGATAGTTACGGTGAAAGACAACGGCGTCGGGATTAGTAGAGAAGATCAGTCAAAGCTGTTTGAGCGATTCGCACGGATAAATCGGAACGAGTCGAGGCAAGTAGGATCAACCGGACTTGGTCTCGCAATCACGAAAGTGCTAGTTGAGCTACACGGTGGGGCGGTGTCGGTAACGAGCAGCCAGGGCAACGGCTCTGAGTTCACCGTAACCCTACCGCACAGCACTGGAACGGAACGTGCCGCCTAGCCGGTGGGTCACCACATAATGATAATGCGCTGTAGAGCGGAACTAGGCTGCCTGAGCTTCGGACTGCTCGTAGTATGCAGGCCGCACGTACCGGTACCCAAACTCTCGAACCGTCTCTATCAACATCGGCCGCTTGGAATTCTCTTCGATCTTGGCGCGGAGGTACGAGATGTACAACCGCACGCTGTCGGGCGAGGTCTCCATGGCGTTCGGACCCCAGGCCATATCCAGTAGCTGGTGATGGCTCAGCACCTGTCCTGAGTGCCTTACAAGCGACGTCAGGAGTCGGTATTCGAGAGGGGAGAGCGCAACTTCGCTGCCGCGAACAGCTACCAGGTGCGCCCGGTGATCAATGGTTAGCTGGGCATCGATATATGAATCTTCTCCGCCTTTGAGAGCAGGCATCGACGCGCGCCGCATCACCGCTTCTACCCGTGCGATCAGCTCATCTTTGGCGAATGGCTTGACGATGTAGTCGTCTGCGCCAGCTTGCAGACCCTTGACCCGGTCAAGCTCTGACCCCATGGCGGAGAGGAAAATCACTGGAATGTCAGACATTTCCCTCATGCGAGAGCAGAGTTCGATGCCATCCATTACAGGAAGATCGATGTCGACTATCGCAAGATCAGGGCGCTCTACAAAGAACGACCGCAAGGCTTCTTCGCCCGATGCCGCAAGCACGGAGCGGTATCCAGCCATCTCAAGCCGCATGGAAACCAGCTCAAGGATGTCTTGCTCGTCATCAACCACCAGTATTGTGGCAGCCATAGGTTCCTCGCGTTGATCCGGCCATAGAGGGGTGCCGGTCGGTTCACCGTTTGAATATCGCAGCAGCAGGATTGCTTGCCAGCTAGTCTGACTCTACCGAGCAATGGCGGACGATAGTTCCGGGGATACACCACGAAGGGCTGATGGGGCGGCACACAGTGAAATCACAATTCAGTGTGTGTTCTCACCACCGATACGGTAGCGGAGGAGCACCAGCGCAATCCCTGAGTCCCCATGTCTCGTACATCTCGCAAGTACGGACAAACAGCACGGCACGGTCATTGAAACCAATCTCCCACATAAAATCAGCGTTTCGAATAAAGTTGAACAGCGCTGCTCCCAATATCCGGTTGAACAGATTTCGACAGGTTTCTGACACCGACACAGATCAATTGAACCAATCGCCTTTCACCAATCTCTACCGCACCGCACGTTTCAGACTGGCCCTGCAGTTCCTCATTGCTGGAATAGCCGTAGCTGCTGTCGCATGTAGTTCTTCAGCACCGGTTGCGGACTTCCAGTCGTCCTCAGACGGTGGGCCTGTGCCGCTGGAAGTGAGCTTCACACCAGTTGAGGACTCTGACGGAACCAGCTATCTCTGGGACTTTGGAGACGGAGTGACCAGCACCGAGAGCACTCCAACGCACACGTATCAGGACGCAGGAGAACTAATGGTCCGGCTGACTGTGTCAAAGGGAAGCTCACAGACCGTCACGGAAAAGCCCATATCTCTTGAACCCGGAGAGGCGGGTTGGATCACCGTAGGGC
>JAJCYX010000236.1 GCA_029262715.1 Chloroflexota bacterium | reverse complement strand
GACTGGCCGCACTGTTGCCTGCGTTTTACCTCATCTTGCGAGCTGTGGACGGCGGATCAGAGACTTGGAACTTTGTCTTCCGGCTCCGCACTGCGCAGATCCTGGCTCGCACAGCGTTGCTCATAGGCGTTGTCACGGTGTTCTCCACCGTAATTGGCACGCTCCTCGCATGGTTCACACTTCGCACAGACCTGCCGTTCAAACGTCCAATAACCGTTGCGGTGGTTCTGCCGCTGGTGATCCCTAGCTTTGTGATGGCGACTACGGCGATCGAGTTCTTCGGGGTCGGCGGAGTTCTGGAAGGCTGGCTCGGCGCGTTCGGCATGAACCGTATCGCAAGCTTCGATGGCCTGCGCGGCGCTGCATTTGTTCTTGTACTGATGACCTATCCATACGTTTTTCTATCTGCACGCGGCGCATTGCGAAGACTTGATCCTGCGCTTGAGGAGGCTTCTCGTAGCATGGGCTACGGAGCAATCCAGACTTTCCGTATGGTCACGCTGCCGATCTTAAAGCCGGCGCTTACTGCAGGTAGCCTTCTAGTCGCGCTGTACACACTCAGCGACTTCGGTGCGGTTGCGCTGCTGAGGTACGAGACCTTCACATTTGCGATCTTCAACCAGTACGAATCAGCCCTGAACAGATCGATCGCAGCCGGACTGTCTCTCGTCCTCGTTTTCTTTGCCATTCTGCTGCTGGCCGGAGAAGGATTCTCTCGAGGACGTGCGAAATATCACCGGAGCACGGTTGGCAGCGTGCGACCTCCGAAGGACGCGAGCCTCGGACGCTGGCGTTGGCCGACGATGGCCGGGGTGCTGGTCCCGGTGGTGGCAGGTCTGATCATTCCTGTTGGTGTGCTTACGTGGTGGCTGGTTCGCGGCCTGATCCGCGACCAGAACATGACGGCTTTGCTGGAACCAGCGGTCAACTCAATCGTCATATCGCTGATCGCTGCGCTGCTTGCCGTAGCTCTCGCTCTACCGGTCGCTGTACTTGCCGTCAGGTATCGAGCGTGGTGGCCCAGCCGACTGATAGAGCGCGTGACTCACATCGGTTTCGGCCTGCCCGGAGTCGTCGTTGCGATCTCTCTTGTCTTTTTCGGCGTCAACTACGCACGACCTGTCTATCAATCGAACTGGTTACTGCTCTTCGGCTATGTCGTGCTGTTCTTGCCGGCTGCGGTTGGAGCGATTCGCTACTCGCTGATGCAGGTCAGTCCAAGAATTGAAGAGGCAGCGCAGGGTTTGGGCAGACGGCCGTGGCGGGTGATGGCAACGGTTACGCTTCCAATGGTGATGCCGGGAGTTCTTGCCGGTGGCGCGCTGGTCTTCCTGATGACGATGAAGGAGTTGCCAGCGACGCTGATTCTTAGCCCTATCGGTTTCAAGACGCTGGCAACCGTGATCTGGGACGCTTCTACAGACGCCTTCTTTGCTCGCACGGCTGCCGCGTCACTTCTGCTGATAGTCCTGGCAGGCATCCCGACTGCATACATGGTTTTGCGTGATGGCAACTACCGAAGTGGCGACGAGGAATAAGCGCGATCATAGTTGAGCCATGACATTCGATCCCACCGCGCAGGTTCTTCCTGAATCGCCAGTAGACGTGCCCGCTCGTCGAGGTGCAGTGCTGCAGGTCGAGGATGTCGCTGTTCAGTATGATGCTGCTGATCAGCCCGCGCTGTCTCATTTCGATTTCGAGGTACAGGCAGGCGAGTTTGTATCGATTCTCGGACACAGCGGTTCTGGGAAGACCACTGCGCTGCGCGTGATTGCAGGGTTCGAGAAGGTGCAGTCTGGCTATGTGCGAATTGGCGGCAGGCTTGTCGCATCTTCATTCACTCACGTTCCGCCGGACAAGCGTCGTGTTGGGCTGGTGTTCCAGGATTACGCTCTCTTTCCACACCTGACCGTGAAGGCGAATATCAAGTTTGGTCTTTCTGGGATGGACAGCTCGGTGCGAAAAGCCCAGGTCGGGAAGAT
This sequence comes from Chloroflexota bacterium, assembly GCA_029262715.1. GTDB lineage: Bacteria > Chloroflexota > Dehalococcoidia > Lucifugimonadales > Lucifugimonadaceae > JAJCYX01. The sequence goes on along the minus strand of JAJCYX010000236.1, from coordinate 938 downwards.
GATCGAACTGACTGGATTAAGAGGTCTCGAGCGCAGATATGCGCACGAACTTTCTGGCGGACAGCAGCAGCGTGTCGCGCTGGCACGAGCACTTGCACCTGCGCCGGTAGCCGTATTGCTCGATGAACCGTTCAGCAACCTCGACAGGCAGCTACGTTCGACGTTACGTCGGGAAGTGCGGTCGATTCTGAAGGATGCCGGAGCTACCGCGGTTCTTGTTACTCACGACCGTGAAGAAGCGCTGGCTCTTGCGGACCGCGTCGGCATCATGAACGAGGGCAGAATCGAGCAGATTGGATCGCCTGGAGAGATCTACTCACGTCCCTCATCGCCGGTAGTGGCAAGGATGGCCGGGCCGTGCGAGCTTGTGCCCGGCGTGCTTCGAGGTGAGATGGTGGAGACTGAGGCCGGGCGTTTTACCGTGGATGCTGCGGGTTATGAGCTGGAGAGCGGGGCGGACGTGTTGGCGCTTATGAGAGCTTCAGAGCTTGAGCTGCTGGCATCGGTCAACGGTAGTGAACCAACTGGAATTAAGATCGCCTACCGTGAGTTCCGTGGCGAATTCACCGAGTTCGGCGTTGGTCTTCCTTCCGGCCGCACAATCAGGGTGCGACGCAGGTCGAGTGAGGCCTTTTCAGAGGGCGATGCCGTCAGCATTCAGACACGCGGCACCAGCAAGGTGATCGTCTTCCCTGCGACCGGCAACTAGACCGGTTCGTCAGACCCGAACTAGTCCCGGAACTTCTCGACCACGATGCAGGCGTTCTGGCCGCCGAACCCGAAACTGTTCGAAAGAGCGACATTGACGTCGGCCTCTCTCGCCTCGTTCGGGATGTAGTCAAGGTCGCACTCTGGGTCAGCCGTGTGCAGGTTAATCGTCGGAGGCATCACACCTTCTCGCACAGCCTGAACGCAGGCGATAGCCTCAAGCGCTCCCG
>JAJCYX010000235.1 GCA_029262715.1 Chloroflexota bacterium | reverse complement strand
GTGGACCAAGTGAACGGTCGAGTACCTTCTCGATCTGTTCCATGTCTTCAGATGTGTCAGCACTAAGACGCTGGTCGGTGCCAAGCAATCCCACGTTGCTAGCGCTTTCTCTGACCTGCTCAACCTGTCCAGCGGCAATCGACTGCGCATTTGCGAGGAGGAACTGGCTGGAACGTTCGGAGAGCTGGAACTTCCTGAGTAGCTGTCTGAGCAGGCCAACGTGGCCCAGCGCAATCGTAGTTGAAGGAACGTTGAGCGCGGCCAACCCTTCGGCTGCCATCGATATCACTTCGCCGTCGGCACGTGGAGCAGGAGCACCAATGAGTTCGCCGCCAAGCTGGTTGAACTGTCGGGTCTTAGCGCCGTCCGGGTGTTCCGGCGTGGCATACCTGAATACCGGCCCAAAATACTGGTAGCGGCATATGCCGTTTTCCGCCTCGCCATTCTCTATCGCTTGCCGGATGACCGGAGACGTGAATTCCGGTCGTAGACTGGTGCGAAAGCCACCTGGTTCTTCGAAGTCATAGAGCCGACTGGAGAGTTCCCCACCTGATTTGCGAAGGAACAGCTCGGTCTCTTCGATCAGCGGTGTATCGATTCTCTTGTAGCCGCGCAGAGTAAGTATCGACATGCATGCCGCCGCCGCGTCCTGGACGCGGGCGATCTGCGACGCGTCTGCGTCGATCATGTTCGGAAGTCTGCGTATCTGTCTCAGCGTGGACATGCGTGCCAGTCTGGACCGTAATTTTCGTGCCAGCGCGAACGCTGGTTGGTTTTCCGCTGGGGCCGCAGCGACTAATTCTAAGCTGTGAATGGTTGATCGTGGGACGGGTGCCAGCACCACAAAGAGTAATTCGTGCGGTAATTCTGCGGCTTGGGACTGTCGGAACCGCTTCTATTTGATCCGGTGTCATGTGCCCGTTGCCATCGCAGACACCAACAATCGAACTTCGCGGTGATCCAGGGAGCAGGCGCAATATATAGAGAACGTCTGTCTGATACCGCTACCTGCGTTTACTCCACCTTCTTTGACCCGACCGATCAGTGACAGATACTCTTTTGTTATGACCGAAACTGAACCACATATTTCGTCATCTTCAACCGAATGCGCCTCAAAGAATCAGGCTGTTGCGATTGTCACCGATTCAGCGGCAGCGCTGACCGAATCGCTCCTGGCCAACCACAAGATTCATGTTGCGAGCATGGAGGTGACGGTCGGCGACGAGACGTTTGTGGACGGACCGGATGGCGCGCTGGATGACTTCTACGCCAGGTTACGGACGACGGACAAACTGCCGACCACTTCTGCCCCTAAGCCGGGAGCATGGCTGGAAGCATACGGAGTCGCAGCGAACCAGGCCGACGCTGTCTTTTGCATCACCCTGTCGGCGAGTTTGAGTGCCGCTTACGATGCGGCTCGTGTTGCGTCCGAGATGGCAGAGACCGAACTTCCCTGTACGCAGATCACCGTATTCGACTCGAAGGGAGCGGCCGGGTCCGAGGCTCTAATCGTTCTTGAATGTGCGCGAATGGCGCTGACAGGGAAATCGCTCGATGAGATTCACGAACGGGCAAAAATAATCTCGGAGCAAGTACGCCTGGTCGCCTATCTCGATACCCTTGAGTACGTGCATCGCAGCGGACGCGTGCCGAAGATTGCTGTCTGGGCTACGAATCTGTTCAACATCAAGCCTGTCATGGAGTTCACAGCAGGCAGAGTCGGCTCGATCGCTCGTCCCCGTTCCAGATCAGGCGCTTACAAGCGACTGTTAAAAGAGGTGACGAAAGACATGATCGGTCGCCGCGCCCACATCAATGTGATGCATGCCGATGCTGAGGACGAGGCGCAGTCTTTGATGGGCGAACTGGCGGAACGGCTGGAGTGCGAGGAGATATTCCTGACGCAATTCCATCCGTTTATGGGCGCTCACACCGGGCCTGGGCTGGTCGGCGTGTCTTACTGGGGCGAATAGGCTGGGGCAAATAGGCCAGCTAACTCAGTTCGCCGAAACCCCAGACGCGGGCAGCCGTCTTGCCGAGCACCCAATCGATGTCGTCACCGTTGGCGAATGCCGGGTGACCCCGCACTCCCGCCAGAGTGTTTTCGTATCCCTCGCGTCCTGCGCTTGGCGGGAAATCACTTCCCCACATCATGCGCTGAGCGCCGAACGCGTCCCTGGCGATTTCGAATAGCGGCGGAATGTTGTCGAACCGAAAATCCGGTAGCAAGCGAGGCGGCCGTGGCGTTATCTCTCCAAGTCCGGGAACTTTGAGCGTCGTGTTGGGCCGTTGTGCGCACTCCAATGCCGATTCGAAGAGTGTGTAGGGCGCATCGGTAATGCCGACGCCCGCGAGATGCTCGATCACCACATGTGTGTCGCCGCTTGCATCCAGGATGTTTTTAAACCGATCGGATGCAAACTGCTCGACCTTGCCCATGCAGGTGACCACTAGACCAAGCTCACCCGCCTTTTTCCAGATGTCGTGATGGTGGGCAGTCTTGAACTCTCCGTCCGGAAAGAGCCTCACACCGGCTGCGCCTCGTTCCGCTTCCTTTGCCAGGTCACCGAGCGGGTCGTCACTTTCGGGGTCGATCAACACCGCGACCTTGAATCGGCCGCCACGCTTCGCTGCTTCGTCAAACAGGTAGGTGTTGTCGTACGTACCGCCATGCTGGATCAGAACAGCGGCATCAACACCGCTCCTGTTCATCTGAAATTCAAGCACCTCGATCGGTTCGAACCAGTTTCCACCCGCGTGGCAGTGAGTATCGATGACGGTCATCTGTAGGCCTTTTCGCTGTTCATTGCTCAAGAAACCGCGATGTCCACCTGATACAGCGACACCTCGATCTGAAGCAACTTACATCAGTTCGGTTGGCATGGGCGTTCGAATGTACGAGGTGTCAGGCTCCGAAAAGCCGGGTTGCCAGTTCCCGGTCAAATTCGGCTAGAGAAACG
>JAJCYX010000234.1 GCA_029262715.1 Chloroflexota bacterium | reverse complement strand
CGTCGTTGGGGTTGTTGAACAGATCTCTCAGCAGAGACTGGTCTTGTTCATTTGGGTCCACGGCGAAAGAGTATATCGCCGCGAGGCTGTAGGACAGGCCTACCGCGGGAACTAACTGTTGCCGCTGTTCTGCCAGAGCGTCACAAATGAGCCTGGTTCGCCAGTGATGAGCTGCGTCATTTCCCGCTGCCTGACCGAATCTTCCTGCGCTTGCTCTTCTGAAATCAGGCGTCTCAGCTCGTTCTCAAGCCGTGTGAGCTGCGTGTCGCTGAGCAGATGTCCGAACAGTTCCTGCATGGCCGCTTCAAGCTGATCCTGATCGATCGAAAGTAGACCACGTGCAAAGAAAAGGACGCCAATACCCCCGTCAACTCTCGCGGAAGAGACGCCTGCCCCGTGGTTGAGGCTCTTGACTATTCGCTTCATCGATTCGGCCCGAACCAGCGCTTCGACTTCCTGCGGGAGACCGATCATCTCGATCAGCCCGATGCCTTCCTTGCGAAGAATGGAAGAGAAGCCAGCTTCGACGCTTAGACGAAATTCTTCGGTGAATACATCTTCAAACGACATCACGTGCACTGTGGGACCATCTGTCAGGTCCTTGCGGGTGTCGATCGCGATGAACTCTCCAAGGTGCGGGAAAAGGCAGAGAGTGATGCTGGCTTCGCGTTTGTTGCTGGCTTCAAACATGGTTCAAAAGAGACTCGCTGTTCGTCCAACGGGCAGTCGACCGCGGGCACCCATAGAGTACGTTGGGGCAATGCGAAGCCGATCAAGTAGTTTCCATGATACCCGTGCAGAGCGACCCTGCGGTAAGGGGTAGCACCGCTTGAGGTGGTACAGACTTTGTCGGATCAGTTCTCTGTGCACCGAAGAAAGATCGCACTCGCCTACCGTCCAAACAGGCCCTTTACGCGGTCGATGATCGATCTCGACCCGCCGTGTTTTGTCATTTGCCAGTCACGCTGTGCCCCATCCCTACGGTTCAGCCCGCGTACTCGGTCCTTCAGAGCGTCCTTGATGTGGCGGTCTTCGCCGTGATCGAGCCAGTAGCCAACATCATTGGGGCAGGCCTCGATCTCAAGGCCATGACCTCGGTAGCGAAAACGAGTCATTTTATCTCCGCAGTGCGGGCAGTCGTGCTCCGTAGGATGCTCACCGAAGCGCAGTTGTCCCTTCACAAGCTCAGGGTCGAATGATTTGTCCTCAACCGCATGCAGAGCCTCATCGGTCAACCATGCGCCGCTGCAGACCGGGCACCGCATCGACGGCTCACCAGATGTCTTGGACGGCTCAAGAACCGTTCCGTCCTCAATACATTTCATCTCTGCTTGCTGCTGTTCCTGTTCGGTTGTCATGTTCGTGTCCTCCGAACGTATTGTGCTCTAAATGTGATGCGCCCAAGCACAGACCCGATTTTCAGGTGCTGCAATACATGTCATCTCGACCGAAGCGGAGATATCTCACCGATCAAAGTGAAACATCGGTCGTCTGTGTCAAACAGTTTGCCATCTTGAGCTTTGGAAGAGCGCCATACGGTCCCTACCCTGAGCGAAGCCGAACGGATCGTCACTCTGAACTTGAATCAGAATCTCTCCAGCGACTTTGCTAACTCGGTCAGATCCCTCCGCTACGGTCGGGATGACATAACGAAAACGCCGCTGTGCCGCTGAAAGCGTAGCTCGCTACTCGTCCTCCAGCGTGTACCGAAAGTTGCAGAACGACGCCCCTTTCATAATCGTCTGCGTGCGGGTCAGTTTAATCTTAGGGTTAAATCCTGTAGAAAACTCAAAGTCACGAGTACACGAGAAGATGTCGCCCAGATCGCCATAGCCCATCTTGCGGTACATATCGGCATAGCCACAGCGGGTCACATTGAACGAATACGCCTGCTCGTTCCGCTCAAGCTCCTCGACATCGAGTGCGCCGCCCTTGCGCCACGGGTCCTTGTTGGCAGCGAATGTTTCAAGATCGTTTCCGCCGAGAAACTGCGCCATCTCAGCACCCTGTTCCCGGGCGATCTGGGTAATCACCTCGGTCGCCGTTTCCCTTGTTTCGGACTCACCGAAACGATCCTTGAACGCATTCAGCATCGGACCGAGCACGGCAGCCTTGATTCGTCGACGCTCGAAAACGCCAAGCCCCGGTGCTCCACCTACCGGGTTCTTCGCAGATTCTCCATCGCTCGAACGAACTGTTTTGGCCGTCTCACTGTCTGACATGAAACACCTCGTCTAAAAAATATTGGCGGTAAGCCGCCTCAAGCCGCCTCTACGCTCATCGCAACCGCTCCGCCCCCGCCGTGACAGATGACTGCCAAGCCCTTACGCCCGGCTGTCCGGCGCAAGCCGTGCAGCAGAGTGACCAGTATCCGTGCGCCGCTCGCGCCAATCGGGTGCCCCAGCGCCACCGCTCCGCCACGGGTGTTCACCCGCTCCGGGTCCCAGCCAAGAGCATCGCCGTTAGCCAGCACCTGCGCAGCGTAGGCCTCATTGACCTCGATCATATCGAAATCGTCGAGCGATTCTCCGGTGCCTTCGAGAAGCTTCGCAACCGCCAGTCTCGGCGCATCGAACAGCATGCCCGGATCGTTCGCAGCGTGAGCGTAGCCGGAGATTCGCCCGAGCACATTCACACCTGACTCAGCAGCCTTGCGACCAGAGATCACGATGGTAGCCGCAGCGCCGTCACTGATCTTCGATGCGTTACCCGCCGTTACCGTCTCTCCAGGAGGAAATGCCGGTCGCAACTTCGCAAGCAACTCGACAGTTGTGTCTGCCCGCGGCGCCTCGTCAGTGTCGACGACGGTCACAGCGCCCTGACGGCCTTCGACGCTGACTGGAGCGATCTCGTCTTCGAACCAGCCCTCGGCGATAGAGGAGGATGCGAGCCGGTTGCTGCGCTCGGCAAATTCGTCCTGTCGCTGCCTGCCGATGCCGTATTTCTCGTTGATCGCCTCGGCCGAACTACCCATGTGGCGGTTCTCGAAGGGGCACCACAGCCCATCATGGATCATCGAGTCGTTGAGATTCGCGTCGCCAAGCCGCTGGCCGGTCCTGCTGTTCAGCAACAGGTGGGGAGCCTGGCTCATGTTTTCCATTCCGCCCGCTGCAACCACATCGGCCTCGCCAAGCTGAATCGACTGGGCGGCCAGGATCACCGACTGCATCCCCGATGCGCACGCTTTGTTGATGGTGAGCGCAGATGTAGTCTCCGGGATGCCGGCGGCTATCGATGCCTGCCGTGCGGGCGTCATGCCGAGCCCTGCGGAGAGCATGTTGCCCATGATCGTGTACTCAACGGCGTCAGGCCCAAGTCCTGAGCGCTCAACGGCCGCTGCGAGGGCGACTGCACCGAGGTCTGTCGCTGAGGTAGTAGAAAGGCTGCCACTGAACTTGCCAAGCGGTGTTCGAGCAGCACTGGCAATTAGCAGTTCTGATTTCATGATCTCTTCTCTCTAAAGCCCGGCTGGTTCGCTCAATCCTGGAAGTAGAAGAATTTCCGTCCAGTGAGTGACCATGATATGCAGACCGTGAGACCCCTCACCCACGGTTCGCTCAGTGGCCGTTCATGTTGACCGCTATCGCGCCATTGCCATTGCTGGTAATTGCCAGCTTGCCATGCTTTAGTCGCAGCGCATCCTGACCAAACACCTCTCTGCGCCAACCCTTCAGCGCCTTCACGTCCGCCTCATCA
>JAJCYX010000233.1 GCA_029262715.1 Chloroflexota bacterium | reverse complement strand
TATCGAGAGCAACGAGTCCATGCCGTTAAGCGAGGTTGTGTTTCCGGGTACACCGATCACCGGGAGAGGGGTTTTTGCGGCGACCATTCCCGGCAGATGCGCTGCACCGCCGGCGCTCGCGATGATGACTTCGAGCCCTCGGCCCATCGCTTCTTCGGCAAACTGGAACATGTAGTCGGGCGTGCGGTGCGCTGACACGATGCGGACTTCGTGCGGTATATCTAACTCTTCCAGCACGTCTACCGCGCCCTGCATCGTCTCAAGGTCGGTCCTACTGCCCATGATGACGGCGACGATTGGGTTCGCCATGTTGTGCTCCTGTGCGACCGTTTGTTCCGGGCAATTGGCCGATTTTGCCAGTTGGCCGGGTGTGAGCCGGTAATATCGGAACAGAAGTGTAATCATTCACAGCTGATTGCGCTGAATCAACATTTTGACTACGGCGAATTTCACCTCAAGATCCTGTGAGTATCGGAGCAGTTCCGGTTGCGTTGGATTGAGCAAGATAACAACAAGGTCTATTTTCACCAGGTCAGATGCGCGGATGACCCAGATCCCACGCTGCCCCCTGTAATTCTTCACCACGGGCTTGCTCAACGAGGGTTCGACTGGGAAGAAGCAGGATGGTGCAGCGCATTTGGAAATCGTTCCGTCTACTTCATCGACGCACTCGGACATGGACGGTCTGACCGCCCTCGGAGCCGACAGGCGTACAGCATCGAAAAACGCGCTGATGCGGTCTTGCAAGTGGCAGATGTGTTCAGACTCGACAAGTTCGTATTTTTCGGTTTCTCAATGGGTGGAAGAGTTGGATTCGAACTGGCACTGTCTGAACCGTCTCGGGTCGCCTGCCTGATAGTCGGCGGTATGCATGGCCTCAAGCCGTCGATTGATCGACGAAATCTTGAGAGGCGAATATCGGTGCTGCGATCCAGCAAATGGCGACTTGTAGAACGGGCAGTTGGTGCGCACAGGCGAGAGCAGGATTTCAACACCCCGGAGGCGCTTGCGCTTTCTACCGAGGCTGTTCTTGACTGGCGAGGCGCAGACGATCGGCTTCCTGAACTTAAGGTTCCGACATTGCTCTACTGCGGAGAACAAGACAGCTTACTTGAGTATGCTCGTAAAACAGCTGACCTCATTCCTGGATGCGAATTTGCCGAGCTTCCATCGACTGGGCACGCTGCGTCTTTTTACTCGTCTGAACGTGCCAGGGAGTTGGTACACCAGTTCTTGAACGAAGGAAGTTCCTGAACTGACGCCAAACAGTCCCGGTCGTTGCTAAAATCGATTGTCATCGCAACTGGTACTGGTGGACGAACCAACAGTTGCGATTCCATTTTTTATGAACCCGATGGCCGAACGCGGCCTGAAACTAACTGTGCGATGCACTTGAGAACGAGGCGTCTGAATTTATGACTGAGCAAAACGAAGATCCCGGGTACAACCGAGCGATGGTGGTTGTTGCGCATCCTGACGATGCCGAGTTTGGATGTTCGGCAACGGTGGCGAAGTGGTGCAGGCTCGGTTGGGAAGTCGTTTACGTGCTGTGCACCGACGGTTCCAAGGGTACCGATGACCGGAACGTCACAAGCGAGCAGCTGATCGAAATCCGCAAGCAGGAGCAGATCGCTGCTGGCGAGATTCTGGGTCTCAAAAAGGTGGAGTTCCTGGGCTACCCGGACGGCTATCTTGAGCCGAGTCTCGATCTACGCAAGGATATTTCACGGGAGATCAGGCGCTGGAAGCCTGATGTGCTGATCACGACGAATCCTGTCCGGTCCCTGACTGGCAGTGGTTACATTGGCCATCCCGATCACATGGCGGCCGGCGAAGCGGCTCTTTCGGCTGTCTACCCGGCGGCGCGTGATCACCTGACGTTCCCTGAGCTTCTTGATGAGGGGTTTGAGCCTCACAAGGTGCGAGAGGTGTGGATGATGATGTTTGGCGAGGATGTGACGCGCTACAACGCGCTCGAAGAGGTGGATGTTGAGACGAGTGTGAAGGCGCTGCACGCCCACACGAGCCAGATCAGCAATGTTGAGGAGACGGGGAAGTGGATGCGCCAGCGCAGGAAAGATGTCGGTGAGAAGATCGGCGCTGACTTCGCTGAGGGCTTCAAGGCATTCCAGCTGGGTTGACCGCGTGCGGCGTTTCCCGGGCAGCGAGTTAGACGCAGCTTGTTGTCTCAGGACGCCGATACTTGGTGGTGACTACGCCAGACCCACCCTCTAACTCCCTCTCGCATCGGGAGGGAGGACGGTCGGAGCAAGCAGCACCTGCCATCGCACTCATCAACAATCCAATCCGGCAAACAAGCGTTCTCAAGCTGAAAACGCGGCTGTGCCGCCTATTTGCGGCCGAAGCGTAGGCGTTCTCGCATTGACTCGACCAGTCCCAACGCAGGGCGGGCCATTCGGTCCTGATACGCCGCAAGAATCGTGCCAAGCCCTTCGTTGTATTTCAGCAGATTATTCGACGCCGCTGCGCCTGACGGAGCGGTCACAACCGAGCCGTAGTTGTGCGTGACCAGTGTGAAATACAGGTCCTGCGCAACATCCTCCGTGAAACCGGCCTGTTCCAGGACACCTGTAATGGAGTTATTGAACCGGATTACGCCCGGGCCTGGCTGAGCCGAAGCTGCCGCCACAAACGGCGTGATCTCAGGATGCTTGAGAATCAGGTCACGGTGAGCGCGGAGCAGCGTGCGAATCCGATCCTGCCATGTCAGAGCGCCGAGCGTGCGAACATCGATACCGCCGATCAGCGCGTCGGCCACGTGCTCAGCCATCTCATCTTTGTTCTTAACATGCGTGTAGAGAGCCATCGGTGCGACGCCAAGCACCTTCGCTACATTGCGAATTGACAGCGCCCCGAAGCCCTCGGACTTGGCCAGCGCAATCGCGGCCTTCTCGACTCGCTCACGAGAGAGCTTTTGCTTCGGGGGCTGGCGCCTTGATCCGCCGCCAGATTAGCTTGACCGTTTGGACTCTGATCCGGCGATTGCTGCGGTAGCCATTTATGCAGGTCTCCTGTTTGCCGACGGCATGAATGAATACTGTTTCTGCCGTGCTATGTGCGTCGTCACACGCTCGGGAAGTTGGCATATACAGGTGTGACGCATTCGGTCGCTGCCGTCCCGTGCTGTTGTCGACACAAAACTGTATACGCCGTATAGGCAGGTCATTGCCCATTGCGAGTTTGTGCGCAGTTCAACCAATTTCGGCCTTTGCAGACCGGTAAACAGTTGGGATACACGGTAGCGGGGAACTCGGAACCGGATAAATAAGACTCGTTTCCGTGTAAGCACGGTCGCAGCTAACAGCTCGGCCCACATCAGTAGAGACCGGTAGAATCCCGTCCAGACATAAACGACAATCCATACATTTACGGCGAACGAAACATCTACTGGAGCAACCAAATGAAGTACAGACGACTGGGTGCATCGGGCCTTGAAGTGTCGGAGACCGGAATCGGAACGAACAACTTCGGCGGGAGGCTCGACGGTGGTCAGTCGGCGGCCGTCGTACACGCTGCGCTGGACAACGGCATCAACCTGTTCGACACGGCAAATATGTATTCGCACGGCGTCTCCGAGGAGTATCTCGGGAAGGCGCTCGTAAGCCGGCGTTCTGAAGCGGTTGTTGCAACGAAGTTCGGAATGATGTGGGAAGAGGGACCGCACGGCAAAGGCGGCTCGCGCAAGCACATGATGGATTCGCTTGACGGGTCACTCAAGCGGCTCGGAACCGACTACATCGACCTCTTCCAGATCCATCGACAGGATCCGGACACGCCAATCGACGAGACGCTGCGGGCGTTCGATGACGCTATCCGAGCAGGCAAGGTACGTTACATCGGCTGCTCGAACTACGATGCATGGCGTATCGCCGATGCGATGTGGACCTCCGAGCACTACGGACTGGCCCGTTTCGTGAGCGCACAGCCCGAGTACTCAATGGTCGTGCGAGACATCGAGTCAGAAGTCCTTCCTGCCTGCGAAAACTACGGGCTCGGCATCCTGCCCTACTTCCCGCTAGCACACGGACTGCTCACCGGAAAATACAAGCGCGGCCAGGATGTTCCAGAAGGAACTCGCCTTGCACTGACACCTGCGGCGCAGGAGAAGCGGTTGACGGACCAGAATTTCGATCTGCTGGAGAAACTGAACGCGTTCGTGTCTGCACGAGGCAAAACCCTTGTCGAACTCGCCTTCGCATGGCTTCTGGCCCACAAAGCGGTCAGTTCAGTCATTGCAGGTGCCAGCAACGCTGAACAGGTGGTTCAGAATGCAGCGGCGGCCGATTGGGAACTCTCGACGGACGAGATGACTGAGCTGGCAGGGCTACTGGACGCTTGATGCTGTCACGGAGCTGGCCTCAGGCATCTTTGGCTT
>JAJCYX010000232.1 GCA_029262715.1 Chloroflexota bacterium | reverse complement strand
ACCAACGACCAGCCCGACGATCTGGTTAGAGCTCAGTGCAGATGCAAATATGCCAACGGCGAGCGTGGCCGCTCCATAGAGGATGAGCCCTAGATATCCGCTGGCTATAGGGCCGCTGTCCGGTACTCCGTAGATGTAGAGCAGCGCCACGAAGAAGAGCGAGAGGGCGAACATGGCGATCAGGATGACGAAGGCGGAAATGAATTTGCCGAGAACAACTTCTGCCTCCCTGATTGGAGATGTGAAGAGTAGCTCAAGAGTGCCGAGCTTTTGCTCCTCCGCAATCAGGCGCATCGTTAACGCCGGTGACATGAAGATCATGAAAAAGACAGCGCCTGCGAGGAAGCCTCGTATAGACGCCTCGGAAAAGGCATCAGACACAGATGCAACGAAGAAGAAGCCGGTGATGGCCAGGAATGCGGCTGCAACGACGTAAGCCATTGGAGATGCAACGTATGTGCGGATCTCTTTGCCCGCGATCACTCCGATATTGGTAAGCACGGTCTAGCTTTCAAACTCCTCTTCAGTGGTCAACTGCAAGAATATCTCTTCCAGAGTGAGCGGAAGTGGGTTCAGGTTGGTGAGGCCCCATCCGCTATCAACAACTGTCTTTGCAATCTCTTCAGACGCTCCCTGGTTTGGTCTTGCGTCTACCAGCAGGGCGAGCCTGCCTTCACCTTCGGCTCGTTGCTGCTGCTCGGCCCGATTGTCTGTGCGGGCATCGACAACCATACTCAGGCCGCGCAGAGCGTTGATGACCTCTCTCGACTCAACGTTATTAACGCCGAGCTCAATGCGCTCTGCATGTTGAAGGCGAGAGGAGAGTGCAGATGGCTTGTCGTCAGCGACGATTCTGCCGTCATTTATCACAAGCACTCGTTTGCAGATCATGCTGACTTCGGGAAGGATGTGCGAACTGAGCAGTAGCGTGTGCTCTGAGCCAAGCTCGCTGATGAGCTGGCGTGTCTCCACAACCTGGATCGGGTCGATGCCGATGGTCGGCTCGTCCATGATCAGAACATCAGGGTTGTGCAGGATCGCCTGTGCAATGCCAGTGCGCTGCCTGTATCCCTTCGACAACCTGCCGACCAGCGTGTTGCGGTAGTCGCCCAGTCTTACCACATCTATGACCTGTGGGAGCCGTTCGTCGATCCATTTGCGGTTCATGCCGCGGAGCCGACCCATGTAGTGCAGGTAGTCGGTAACCGTCATATCGAGATAGAGCGGGACAGATTCGGGGAGGTAGCCGATGTGGCGGCGGGCGTCGAGCGAGTGAGATTCGATGTTGTAGCCAGCCACAGTGACCTGGCCTTCAGATGGCGGCGTGAAGCCGGTGAGGACTCGCATCGTGGTGGTCTTGCCTGCACCGTTCGGCCCCAAGAATCCGACGATCTCGCCCTTCAACACCTCAAACGACACATCGATGACGGCCGGGTAAGGGCCGAAGTGTTTCTACATGTGTTCGAGCTTTATCAAATCTGGGTCCCTCCAAATGGACCGTTTCTAATCTGCCGCCAGCGCCCTGTGACGGGTCTGGCCGACCGCGATGGTTTCCGTGACACCGCACCGCTTTCAGATTCCGGTCTGCGAAGACTGGATACGCCGGTTAGTGGCACTTCGGATTTAACACCGCACAAGCACGCAAGTGTAACGGAGAAGGACTTTTACTGTCAGCATTTCTTGAAGTGACCTGAACAGATTACTGGCGTCTCTGCCGATATCTCTCTTCGATAGTAGGATGGAGTTGAACCCGCTATCCGGTGATAACCCCTCGACTCGAATATTTCCAGAACCTGTTCCCAGAACTCGGCCAATGAACGACCAGATGATTTACATGGACCACGCTGCGACCACTCCGGTGCGACCTGAGGTCTTCGACGCGATGCAGCCGTATTTCTCGGAGCGGTTCGGGAATCCGTCGAGCCTGTACGGGCTTGCACAGGAGTCAAGGGATGCGGTGGCCGAGTCTCGTGAGCGCGTTGCAGCGGTTTTGAACTGCCGCACCAGCGAGGTTGTCTTCACCGGAAATGGCACCGAATCGAACAACACCGCTCTAAAGGGTGTAGCAGCGGCTATGCGAGCGGGAGAAGGCTCTGGGCGTCTGCACATCATCACTTCGGCTATCGAGCACCACGCTGTCCTGCATCCGGTAGAACAGCTTGAGAGGGATGGTTTTGAGGTCACGATTGTCCCAGTAGATGGGTATGGACGTGTTGATCCACAGGCAGTCGCTGACGCAGTTCAGAAAAACACTGTGCTCGTCAGCATCATGCTGGCCAATAACGAAGTTGGCACAACGCAGGATGTTGCCAGGATCTCAAGCCTGGCTAAAGAGAGATCAGCTGATCTCGGTGGTCAACTCAAGGTTCATACCGATGCTGCGCAGGCGGCCGGGAAAATGCCGCTCGACACAAAGGCGATGGGAGTCGATCTACTCTCATTGACCGGTCACAAGATCTATGCGCCCAAGGGCGTTGGTGTGCTGTTCGTCAAGCGAGGAACGTCGCTTGAGCCGTTGTTGAGCGGTGGAGGCCAGGAGCGCCAGCGCAGGTCAGGCACTGAGAATGTTCCATACATCGTCGCCATGGGAACGGCCCTGGAACTTGCCGAGGCTGAACGGGAAGAGTTCGTTAGTCGGACAGCGAAACTCCGGGACATGATCGAATCTGGAATCATCGAACAACTGCCTGATACGAAGCTAAACGGACATGCGTCACAGAGGCTTTCAAACATCACCAACCTCTCGTTTCCGGGCGTCCAGGGCGAGCCGGTCCTACTTGGCCTCGACTTCCAGGAGATAGCGGCCTCATCCGGGTCGGCTTGCAGCTCGGCATCGGTGGAACCGTCGCATGTGCTGATGGCGATGGGTCTGTCGGAAGAGATGGCAGTCGGCTCTGTGCGACTTTCACTGGGGAGGGAGTCAACTGAGGCCGACGCACGTGCGACTATCACTGCAATCCCTGAAATCGTGACTCGTCTTCGCTCGATGTGATCCGAATCTCGCGAGAGATCATCGTCGTTGCACGAGTACAATATCCAAGTTGTGAACAATTTCCTCTTTTCACCACTACTTGAACAGAGGATATGAATCCAAGCGGGGTTCGTTGATCGAACACTTCAGAGAGCCATTACGCCGAAGTTCGAAGTTGGCGGGTTCAGACCGAGACCAGATAGTCAGTACGGAGAGTCATTTGACGGACGAGCAAATAAGAACCGGTGTGCCCAGTGGTGCTCAGACAGATACCACTGCGGGCCAGTCAAGTCCTGTGGATAGTGACGAACTGGAAGTCGACCAGATGTCTGAGGAAGACGCTTGGAAGGCGTTTCCGAAGCAGGTTCAAGCCGCTATCACATACGCCGGGGCCAACAAGTACGACTACGGTCCCAGGCTTCGCAAGCAAGACCTGCACTACACGGTCGTCAGTGCTCAGTCGATGAACGACGAGATTACGCGGGTAGTTCTTTCGTACCGTCCGGAAAACCGCTTCAAGGGTGAGGCAGGTTCTGAATATCTAGATGTAGATCGAGATGGAGTCATCCAGGCGAGACGCCAGATACGAGTAGCCAAGGAATCGATGCCTTGGATTCTTGTCGGCCTGGCTGCGCTATCGATCATCGCCGCTGCGGTGTTGGTTCCGCTCATTGTGCTTGTTGACGAGAAGGCTGACACTACGTTCGTTTCCGGGCGGACGCTGTGGGTCCAATCCGACCAGCCAAGGGTCGGTGCATATGTCACCTACGACGCCATCGACAGCGAGGGAACTCCGCGTAAATGGATCATCGTTCCCGAAGGCGAAGGCACGTCTATAGCGTATGTGAATCTCAGGCTGATCAACCAGACTTCGGGTGTCGTGAACCTTGCGATAGATACGGATTCCGTTGAGGTGACCACCGAAGATGGCATCATTATCCGACCAGTTGATCTTCTGGCACGTGTCGCATGGCCTGCAGAAGGTGCGGAACTGAACCCTCGGCTTAATGTCCAGGCATTGCCGTTGTGGGGTGATCGTTCGCTCGCGTCCAACCAGGAGCTTGCTGGTTTTGTGGCGTTCGAGGTACCGGCCGGCAGCAAGATCCGATCGTTGCGTTGGGCAGCGACCGACGTTGCGAACATTCGGTATTAGTCCGGGCAATTTCACAGACCCGGCGCGCAAGTGTTGGATGAGCGGCTAAAATCCCGCTATGCCCAGCGTCAACACCCCAGATGTAACGCCGCGCGAGCCGAGTAAGAAATCCGGCGGCAAGAAAAGCCGCCTCTCACCGGGGCGTCGGCAGTATCTCCACTTCAAGCAGCAGTATGAAGACTCGCTGCTGCTGTTCAGAATGGGCGACTTCTACGAGACGTTCGATCAGGACGCT
>JAJCYX010000231.1 GCA_029262715.1 Chloroflexota bacterium | reverse complement strand
GGCAATTGAGCATTACCGAGGGTCAAGCAGTAATTCGCAGTTACAGGACTCGAGGCGACCGCCGCAACAGACGACTTGGCAAGGGACCGCAGCTCGTTGGGCTATTCCGCAATCAGGATTCCGGCTGGGTCAATCACATCTCACGGCAAATGGACCTCGACTGCGTTCAATTGAACGGTGAAGAGGACGAGAAGTACACGCGAAGTGTTCACAAACCGGTAATCCGACAGGTGAAGATCAAGCCCGAGACGACCAATCAGGAGCTTTCTGACACTGTGCAGGCCGAGCTTGATGCTGGACGGATCGTCTTGCTGGACAAGTACGATGCAAAGGTGCATGGCGGTGGCGGAGTGAGATTCGACTGGTCAATTGCCGAGGGTGTGGCTAACCGTGAAGGTGTGTTACTTGCGGGTGGACTCACTCCGGAGAATGTTGGCGATGCGATCAGGCAGCTTTCTCCCTGGGGTGTGGACATCTCAACCGGCGTCGAGACCGATGGAGTGAAGGACCACGATAAGATCAGGGCCTTTATCAAGGCTGTGCGGGCGGTCTAATGGCAGTCGGCCGGGGAACACCTCGGCTCCCCACTCAACAGACTCAACACCGCACGATTGCCGCTAAACTGCGCACCGCCTAGTAGTTCGAGTACCTGATCAATTCACCTCTACGGAGAAGAATATGGCTGACACGTTGAAGATGGCGCAGTACGGGACGAAACACGGTCACGCAAAGGGCGTGTTCGAGGTGGTAAGCGCTCATCCCGAAGTGGAGATGAAGGGTGTCTACGAGCCGGATACCGTGCGCAGAGAGCAGTTAATCGCATCGGGCGACTCCACGTGGACCAATGCGCACTGGTATGACGACCAATCTGAGATGTTCGACGACCCGGAGATAGTCGCCGTTTCGTCTGAAGGTGCAAACCGGGAGAGCCTCGGACACACCGAACAGATCATCGCCGCAGGCAAACACGCCTTTTACGACAAGCCAGCAGGCGACGACTACCAGCGATTTGAACGACTCGTCGAAGAGGCTCGGCACAAGAACCTGCGGATCCAGATGGGCTACATGTTCCGAAACCATGACGGCTTCGAGCGCATGGCAAACTGGGTACGCTCAGGGCTCCTGGGACACGTATTCCAGGTAAGGGCGCACATGTCCACATGGCTGCCCGAAGAGACACCTGAGAACAAAGTCCAGGGCCGGTCAGGTCTTGCTCATCATAAAGCCGGCATTCTGTATGACCTCGGAGGTCACATGCTGGACCAGGTTGTCTGGCTGCTCGGGCGCCCAAACAGGGTGACATCTTTCATGCAGAACGCCGCCAGTGAGACTCGCGAATTCATGGACAACACGCTCACGGTACTTGAATACCCGCGGGCGTTAGCAACTGTGGACATCGCAGCTATGGAGCCGAGGCCCATGGCGCGGCGCTTCGAGGTCTACGGTACTGAGGGATCGGCGATCATGGAGCCGATGGAACCGGCAGACACGCTGCGGCTGACGCTCGAAAAGGCAAAGGGCGACTATCCGGCCGGCGTCTCGGAGGTCAAGCTCGAAGCCAGACCGCGATACGTGGCGAGCTTCGCGTCGTTCGTGCGAAATCTGAAGGGCGAGACCGAGCCAGAGCGTTCGCTTGATCACGAACTCTTGGTGCAGGAAACCCTGATGCGTGTCACCGGCGGGCTTGCTGGCTAACGCCTGCTCGCCGGGTCATTGGTCGATCTGAAACCCTCGACCGTTCCGCTGCCTTTCGGCCAGACCACCTTGAACGTGAGTGCGCCCTTGAACTGCGCGCCTTCGATGTTGCTATCGCGCAGCACGGCGCGGTACATGTTGGCCTGTCGTACGTCTGCGCCAGAAAGATCAGCGCCAGCAAGAGTCGTTCGGTACAGCATGGTCTTGAACATGTTGGCGTTGCGCAGGTTTGCTTTCTTAAGCGATGCCTCGGAGAGATCGGTTCCCGTCAGATCAGCGTCAGAAAGATCGGCTCGATCGAGAATCGCTCGGCCCAGGTTCCAGCCTGCCAGTTTCGCCCCTGCGAGATCGGCCCCTGCGAGATCAAAACGCTCAACCGGGTTTTCATGACGCCATTCATCGATGGCGTTCGCTCCGCGTTTCAGTATCTCGATGTGTTCAGGGTTCATTTGACTGACCGGCCCCGTGGCAGCCAAGTTGCGGCCAAGTTACGGTGAACGTTGCCAATGTGGTGTTACAGTATGCGCCGCTTGCGGCTTTACGGGTGACCGCGTAGTGACCTCTTCTGAAACGTACAGGCTGTTCTGAAACACGATTGAAACAACCTGCGGTTAATTTAGGTGTTTGGGAATGCCCCGATCTGTTTGGGCCACTTATCTTGTGGCACGGAGTGAATCATGAGCTACATCGCTGAATACATTTGGGTTGATGGAACTGAGCCGACCGCGAAGCTTCGGTCCAAGGCGAAGGTCGTTGCCGATGATGGCGATCTTGGCATCTGGGGGTTCGATGGTTCCAGTACGAACCAGGCTCCCGGTGACTCATCAGACGTCGTCTTGAGCCCGGTGCTTGTCGTCCCTGACCCGGTGCGAGGCGGTGACAACAAACTGGTGCTTTGCGAAACGCTGCTGACAGACATGACCCCGCACCCGACAAACACTCGAGCGGCATGTGCTGCGGCTTCTGAGAAGTACAGCGAACTGGAGACGTGGTTTGGTATGGAGCAGGAGTACACGTTCTACGAAGGACGTAACCCTCTCGGCTGGCCGTCGAAGAGCGGTTTTCCTGCTCCCCAGGGTGGCTACTACTGTGGCGTTGGCGCAGACGAAATATTTGGTCGTGCCGTGGTCAACGAACATTTGCAAGCGTGCATCGATGCTGGTCTTCACATTTCGGGAATCAACGCTGAGGTCATGCCCGGGCAGTGGGAATACCAGATCGGACCGGTAGAAACTCCACGAGCTGCCGATGAGATGTGGCTATCACGTTGGCTTCTGTACCGCATTGCGGAGGACTACGAAGGGCCTAACGGTATTCCAATTTCAGCAACGCTCAGCCCGAAGCCTGTCGAAGGTGACTGGAACGGTGCGGGTTGCCACACCAACTTCTCCACCAATCAGATGCGCGAGTCGTACGAACCCTGTATTGCCGCTGCCAAGGCTCTGGGTGCAGAAGGCAAGCCGGCACTGCACATCGCCGGGTATGGTGACGGAATTGAACAGCGATTGACGGGTCAACATGAGACCGCTCGGTACGACGAGTATTCGTACGGTGTATCCGACCGCGGGGCTTCCGTTCGAATTCCCTGGCAGGTCGAGCGCGATCAAAAGGGGTACGTTGAGGATCGCCGTCCGAACGCTAACTGCGACCCATACACGGTTACACGGCTGATTGTCGAAACTGTAGGAGCAGCAGCGACTGGCAAGTAGAGTTCTTTCTAACAGTCAATAACAAAAACGGCGCAGGTGTTCCTTCCTGCGCCGTTTTTGTTATTGATCATATACGGTCACGTACGCTCATGCTCTACATACAGCACGCCTGGCAAGTTGGAGAAAACGATGAAGATCGGAATCCATTCAGCATTTCATTCCGGTTCAGTTGATCTGGCCGAGTTTGCGGCACGGTGTGAGCAACTGGGATTCGAGTCGCTCTGGCTGCCTGAGCATGTCGTGATTCCCGTTAACCCATCGGTTGGTCCTGGCGGTGGCCCCGGTACACGCATCCCGGACTCGTATGTCTTGATGACTGACCCGCTGATCGGTCTTACGGTGGCAGCGAGCGCTACGAGCACACTTCGATTGGGCACAGGCGTCTGCTTGATTCCTGAGCACCATCCGATCGATCTCGCCAAGCGCATATCTTCGCTGGACTTCTACTCTGGCGGCAGGTTCATCCTTGGCGCAGGCGCGGGTTGGCAACCTGAAGAGACGGCTGCACTGGGTGGAGACTTTGCTCATCGCTGGGCTCAAACCACAGAGTCAATTGCGGTGATGAAGAAACTCTGGACGGAAGACGAACCAGAGCATGCTGGCAACTACTACAGCTTTCCACCGATGAGGTTTCATCCAAAACCGGTGCAGAAACCCGGACCTCCGATTCTGCTTGGCGGCACTTCAAAGCGGGTGTTCACTCGCGTTGCTGAGTGGGCTGATGGTTGGGCTCCATGGCAGGCGAGCCTGAAGGAGATTGGCGAGGGCAGAAGCAGGCTGGGTGACGAATGCAAGGCAGCAGGGCGAGATCCGAGCTCCGTGACGATAACGAATTTCTCAAGCAGCGTAGATCGTGAACTGGTTAGTGGCCATGAGAGTGCAGGTGTCGACAGATTGGTGATTACGATGGCCTCGACACCTGACCGTGATCCGCTAGGTCGACTGGAAGAGATCGCGCGAATTTCCGGATTGT
>JAJCYX010000230.1 GCA_029262715.1 Chloroflexota bacterium | reverse complement strand
GGTCGAGGGCGCGGTCGTCATGGGCATCGGAACCGCTCTCTGGGAAAGCGTTGAGTTTGACGGAGGGCGTGTCCTGAACACCGGATTCAACAAGTACAGAGTTCCTCGACTAATGGACACGCCGGAGATGAGTGTCGTCTTGATCGACGATCCTTCGAACCCGGCTACCGGTGCAGGTGAGCCCGGCATCGTGCCTATCGCAGCCGCAATCGCGAACGCTGTGGCCGATGCGACAGGTCTCGATATCGACCAGCTTCCGATAGAGCCGCAGCTACGTTGACCCACTAGCGGACTGCGATATCCGTTGACTATTGGCTGCGATGGGCCATATCATCCATGCGCTGTAAAAATGCCTCCCGGGTGCCGTCAGCTTCTTTCAGGAAGAGCGAGCGGTGAAAAGGGAAAGCGGTGAAATTCCGCTGCGGTAGCGCCACTGTGATCGGCGAGTTTATCTGCAAATGCCACTGTCCCGACCGGGATGGGAAGGCGCAGATGGACATCGGAGCCGAGAGTCAGGAGACCTGCCCGAGAGGCTGAGTGAATGCTTTCCGCCAAGGGAGTAACTCTCGCTAACGAGCCTCTGAACCGGTGTGGTCGTTGCCAAATGGCTTCTCACCGGAACCGGGCTCACCGCAAGAGCAAATCAACCCTGGCGCAAGCGTCAGGGTTTTTTAGTGCTGCGAACTACGGTACGGAAACAACGCGGGTCCATCGCCGCATCATCGGTCTTAAACCGGCTCATCCTGGGCGCGGTCGTCCTCGGTATTGGGCTGCTTGCGGCCACTCTCGTCGCCCTCTCCACAGGTCCGGTTGCGATTCCATTTACGGACACGCTTTCGGCACTCCTGGACTGGGCTGGGTTCGGTGAATCGTCAGCGTCGAACACCCAGCAGGCCGTTATCGAAAACATCCGGATCCCCAGAGTGCTTCTTGCGCTTGGCGCGGGAGCTGGACTGGGCGTAGCCGGTGTCACGATGCAAGGTCTTTTCCGTAATCCGCTTGCTGATCCGGGCATCATCGGTGTTTCCGCTGGCGGTGCACTCGGCGCCGTGATCGCAATCGCGGCAGGCCTGGCAGCAACATCAACGCTGTTCCTGCCGTTATTCGCTTTCATCGGCGCAGGTGCTGCAACAGTGATCGTGTTCATGGTCGGCATCGCTGCCGGTGGACGAGTCTCGATGGCCTCCCTGCTTCTCGCTGGAGTTGCCGTAAGCTCATTCTTCGGGGCTATCACCTCTGCAGTCATCATCCTCACCGCAGACCTCGAAGCTCAGCGGCAGATGGTGTTCTGGCTGGCAGGCGGCATCGAAGGAGCACGCTGGGAATCGGTCCGGATAGTGCTTCCGATAGTCCTTGTTGGCATCGCGGTACTGATCGCATTCGCCCGAGACCTGAACCTGCTCCTTGTGGGAGAGGATGAGGCAAGATCGCTTGGTGTTCGAGTGGGACTTGTCAGAGGCGTGCTGCTCGGCATTGCCGCTCTGCTGACGGGAACCGCAGTCGCATTCACCGGGACCATCGCGTTCGTCGGGCTCGTCGTTCCACACTCAATCAGATTGATCATCGGCCCAGACCATCGAGCGCTCCTCCCATTGAGCGCACTGGGCGGCGGACTGTTTCTGCTGATCGCAGACACGCTCGCACGAAACGTCGCCAGCCCGGTCGAGATTCGGGTTGGGATCATTACAGCACTCACAGGCGCTCCATTTTTCCTGTTCCTACTCATAAGACAAAGGACGCGGACAGGGCTGCTCTGAACCGCTTTACGGAGAAACAAATGCTCGGATTGAATCGAAATAGGACTGGCTCGTACATGTCGAAACTGTCTCTGATCGCATTTACGATCGCACTTCTTGCGATCGCCGCCTGCTCCAGTACGGACGAGCCGACATCGGTTCCAGAGGCAACCAGTACCTCTGAACCGCCAACCGCAACTTCACAGCGTGCGCTTCCAGCCGGATTCGACCAATTCGCAACCGTTCCTGGAATCATTGACCCGACAAATTTCGGTTGGCCTCGGGAGATCGAGACCAGCACTGGCCGCATCGAGATAGCGGCCGCCCCTGAGCGGATTTACAGTCTTTCGCTGGGACACGCTGAGATAGTCGCTGCACTTCGTGGTGGAGATGTCCTTGTCGCTGCAGCCAGCTTCTTCAGTGACCCCGCCACATCAGCCTCGCACGCAGAATTTGAAGGATTGCCCGAGGCTGGGAGCGATCCGGAACAGATCGTTGCACTCGATCCTGAGATTGTGATCGCGTCTGCGTTCACATCGGCCGATCTCATCGCTCAACTGACCGACATCGGGATAGATGTGGTGAAGGCGGACCTCGAAAACTCTGCCCTGGGAAATGTGCCAAACATTCTCCTGCTCGGGTACATGCTCGGTACTGAACAGCGAGCGATTGAACTGGCGGCTGAGGTTTCACAACGCGTGACATCAATCTCCGAACGATTGAGTTCGGCCAACCCGACAAGACCGCGGGTCCTTTCGATGTCGCGCTACTCGGACATCTTTATCGCCGGTTCTGGGTCCACGGAGGGCGGGATCATCGAAGCCGCTGGCGCGATAAATGCGGCGGCAGAAGATGGTGTCGCAGGACATCAAAACGTCGGAATCGAAGGAATAGCAGCGATCAACCCGGACATCATCATGCTCGCTCAACCAGAGGAATCAGCTCTGGCACTCGCCAATGAGCTCTATGCGGACCCGGCCCTAGCTGATGTCCCGGCCATCAAGAACCGTCGCATACTGCATTCAGATCCGCCGTACTACACAACGCTTTCACACTGGAACGTACTAGGCATCGAGGAGTCGGCGAAGGCGTTTTACCCGGAACTGTTTGGAGGCGAGACGTTTCTTCCTTTCTCTCACCCCTAACAACTCGGCCCGGAAACAGGCACTTGCGACTTGTCGCTATCTTGGGGTTTGACACTACGATTAGTCTGGAGATCCTGTCATGACGGTTAGTGAGCCAAAGACAGTTCTGGAAACCGCTACCGCACTGGAGGCGCGCGGCGCAATAGTCAGCTACGGCAAGCAACGTGTTCTCAACGGTGTCACAGCAGGCGTTCGTCCCGGAGAGGTTGTTGGCATCGCAGGCCCAAACGGAAGCGGAAAGACGACGTTGCTCCGGGCTATGGCTGGACTCGTGAAGCTCGACTCAGGAAGCGTGAACCTGAATGGCAAGACGCTTGACGAGATTTCACCGAGAGAGCGCGCACGGCAGATCGGCTACATGCCGCAGTCAGCCGCTGACCATTCGTTCACAGCTCTTGAGTTCGTGCTGATGGGACGGTATCCGCACATGGGCCTCTTCAGACTTGAGGGGCGCTCTGACCTGAGCTTCGCCGAGAACGCGATGCGCCGAACCGAGACGCTCGAGTTCGCGAATCGCAGGATTCAGTCACTTTCAGGTGGCGAGAAGCAAAGAGTCTCACTTGCCCGTCTGCTGGCGCAGCAGGCAAAGGTTCTTCTAATGGACGAGCCGACAGCCAGCCTCGACCTCCAACATCAGCTACTGACGATGGCAACCGCACGAGAAGAAGCCATGAACGGTGTAGCTGTGGCGGTTGTGCTCCACGACCTTTCGCTTGCGGCCCGTCACTGTGACAGATTGCTGTTGTTGAACAATGGAAAGCTGACGGCAGAGGGTGATCCGTGGAGCGTTGTCACCCAGACGAATCTGAGGGACATCTTCTCAGTCGACGCGGCTGTCGAGCCAGAGCCAATTTCAGGAAAGCCGATGGTCTCGGTGCTAGGCGTCACAGGAGAAGGCCGCGGTGAGATTGGGAAGAGTCCGCTCCGCGTGCACGTCATCTGTGGTGCGGGATCAGGTCGAGACCTTATGCATCTACTGACGCTTGAGGGACACACAGTCTCGGCGTGTGTGCTTGGAGAGGGAGATGCCGACCGAAAGACCGCTCTGCGCCTGGGAATCGAGCACATCGCATCATCGCCATTTTCGGTAATTTCACTGGACCAGGACTCCGCACACCGCAGACTCGTCAGGCAGGCCGATATCGTGATCGTCTGCGAAATGGCTGTCGGTCCGGGAAATCTGCGCAACCTTGAGGCAGCGGCTGAGGCGAAGCGGCTCATGCTGATCGCCCGGCCGGAAGGCGCTCACTGGGACTACACGGACGGCTACGCGGGGCGTGTGCAGGACGAACTGGAAACCCGCGGAGAAATAGTGAACCGTGACGAGGTGGTGAAGTCTGTGGGCCGAATCACTTAATTCGCCTTTCGATCCCTACGACCATCTGATAGACCTCGTCGCACACCGCCGCAACTCTCTGATTCACGATTCCCTGCATGTCCGCGAACACGTTGCCCAAACGCGTCGGCGGAGCAACCCCTGAGCCAACATCGTTCGCAACAATCACGACGTGCCGTTTTGATTCTTTGATCGCGCTGCACAGCCGGTCCAACGCAGGCAATACTGCATTTTCGGCTGCGGCACCGAACCCCGGATCGTCAGGGTCTCCACACCGAACGAGCAAGTTCGATAACCAG
>JAJCYX010000229.1 GCA_029262715.1 Chloroflexota bacterium | reverse complement strand
TGCGGCGCAGGTCGAACAGGTTGACCGCGGCATAGGTGAATTAGTTCAGAAACTGAAGGACGCCGGCGAGCTAGACAACACGGTGATCGTGTTCCTTGCTGACAATGGCGGATGCGCCGAACTGCTTGCCGAAGACACTCCAATGCCGGACCCATCTCGCTATAGCTATCCGACTGTCGACGGTAGATTGGTACGAACCGGTAACTCACCGGATATCGAACCAGGCCCACCCGACACCTTTGCAAGTGTCGACATCGCATGGGCCAACGTGAACAACACGCCATTCCGGCTATTCAAGCACTACACGCATGAAGGTGGCATCTCAACTCCGTTCATCATGCACTATCCAAATGGCACCAGTTCCCAGGGTAACGTCTTCAATGGGCCAGCCCACATCAGCGATATCAACGCAACCCTGATCGACATCGCAGGCGCGACGTATCCGTCTACGTTCAACGGCAACGACATCAAGCCAATTGAGGGTGAGTCGTTCGCCAGCGTGCTGGACGGCGATGATTGGGAGCGTGACGCGCCCATCGCATGGGAGCACGAGGGCAATCGAGCAGTACGCCTGGGTGACTGGAAGCTGGTTAGCGAGATCGCAGACCCGGCTGACCCGGCCTCTCGCGCTGTTTGGGAGCTTTACAACATCACCGATGATCGAGTCGAGTCCAGCGATCTGATCGCAGGTGAAAAAGACCGGGCCGATGCCATGCTGCGCTACTACAACGATTGGGCAGAACGTTGTGAAGTTGAAGATTGGGCTACGGCACCGTTCAATCCGCGTCCCAGGTTAAACACATTCTCGCGGCACAACCACGGCGGACCGGTGATCCCGGCCAGACTCGGACCAAGACGGAAGCTGGCGGACTGATCGCGAGCGGTACTCGCTTAACGTCCCAACCCTGACACAACGCTTCACCTCTCTCGAATCGCTTCCTAGACTCGAATCAAGTCTGAGATCGGAAGCACTCGTCGTCGCTTGCTAACACTCAGACAATGACCCTGGCTGGGAGGAGGCAGACGTTGGTATCTGAACCACTAGTTGATGATGCGTCTCGACAAGAGACGGGACCGGCTGGAAACGGCCTTGAATTCGAAATTGTCGACCAGACATCCGCTGAACAGGTCACAAGAGAGCAAAAGCTCCTCGCGCCTGCCGGGCAAACTCAGTCGACAATCGATTCTCAAGCCCGGGTTGAGCCTGAATCTCGCCTCAACGCTGAGCCGCAGGTACAACCTGAGTCGGATTCTGAAACTCAACAGCAGTCGGCAGCCGAGTCACAGCAGGTTCGCACTTATTCGCAGACCGAAGTGTCGAAGATGCAGGCGGCTTGGTCTCGGCAAATCGAGGATGCCAGGCAATCGGCATCGAAAGCAGGCGAACAGCTACAGCAGTTCAATTTGGACGCTGCAGTTGAAGCGATGCTCAAGAAGCAAGAATCTGAGCTAACTGCGAGAGTCGGCACAGAGAAGGCCGGGCAACTCGCTCGATCTCCCGAAAACACCGCTCTCGTGCGGCAGTCCATTACGAATCAGCAACTTCTTCAACGTTCCGAAGCTGAGCGAACGCAGGCGATGCAGCAGCAAGAGCAACAGGCTCGCTTCATCGTAGCGCAGTCCCTCGCCAGGGAATACGGAGTTGCACCTGGGGACTTCGAACTCCTGGCATCCGCGGCAACTCCAAAAGCGATGCAAGGGCTGGCGCGAAGGCTTGGAGGCCAGGGAGTCGACGCGATGCGTAATCGCGTGCCTACTGAGACATCTCAGACTCAACTTGAAAACGGCTACCACGCAGGTCCACAGCCAGAGAACACCGAACGACGGCTTGAACGCATCCGCGCAAAGCCATCGTGGGAGTGGACCGAGGCAGACCTGCGCTACATGAAAACAGGCGAAGTGAGGTAACTATGGCTGAAACGGCCACTACTGGAAACCTGGCATTAGCCCAGAACACGATCATTCGAGAAGCTCGCTACACGCAGGAGGCTAACTCTCCTTCTTGGCAATTGATCGAGAAGGTCCGGCTGCCGAAGGGCGCTTCGACGGTCCGAGTTCCCAAGGTTGGCAAGTTCACGATCGCCAATCTTGTCGATGGAACAACGATTGGCACGGAACAGGCGATCAACATGACTCTGGTTGATCTGACCGCAACCGAGCGCGGGGCGAAGATCGTCATCACTGACAAGCTTGCCAGGCAGCACGGAAGCACTGATGTCTTCCGGATGATTGGCAGACAGTTCGGTGACGCAGCCGCCCGTAAGCAGGACCAGGACGTGCAGGCGCTGTATCCAGGCCTGAACGGAGGAGTCGCGTTCGGAGCTGCGGGAGCGACCTTCACACTGTCGAACTTTGCGGCGACCATCGCAAAGGGCCTGGGTGGAGGAGCTTCGTCAACAGACTCTGACGGCACCGAACCGTTCGATCCTGACTATGCCGTGCAGCATCCGCACGCTGTGTTCCAGGTTGCGAAGTCTGCAACTGCAATCGGAGCGGGCACAAGCCAGAGAGTGAACGACCGCCAGGAAGAGCAGTTGCTGAAGCGGTTCTTCACAGGTATCGCCTTCAACGGAGTTGACCTGTTCGAGTCGAAGAACCTGTTCGTCGATTCGTCTGGTGATGCAACCGGCGTTCTCGCCCAGAGAGATGCGCTGATCGGACTCACAAGTGTCGATTGGAGAACAGAGCGCGAGAGGAACGCTTCACTCAGGGCAACTGAAGTGGTGTTCACCTCGGACTATGGAGTTTTCGAACTCGACGACACTCACGGCGCTCCGCTGCTGTACGACGCGCTGGCACCGGCCGACGCGGCTTAGCGAAGACTGTAACCAGGCCGAATGACCAGTACAACTGGAAAGGCGGCGGCTCAACCTCGAGCCGTCGCCTGACAAGAGACTCCGGAGTGAATTGATGCAACTCTTGACAACCGACAAGCAGGAAATCCTGGAAGCGCAGGGCTTTGAAATTGCGGAGCTAACCGGCTTCGATCGTCACTCTTTGCCTCTGTACGCTCACAAACCGATGGCTGACAAAAAGCCGGGGGATGTTGTTTTGCATGCTCGGGTTGGCAACCCAGAATCGCTTGATGATGGCGAAGCAACCTATCTGGCGCGCAAGGCGTTCCATGGCATGTTCCCGTGGCTCCCGGGAGCAGAGTGCATCAAGCGCACGTTCGTCGATGTAAACGTTCCGGGTGGTGGCGATTCGATTGAGCAGAGTGTGCAGGCCAAGGGTTGCAGATGGTGCAGGAAAGGTAGGCGCGGCAGAAGAAGGTCTACAAGTTCCGCCAGCCGTAAAGCGTCCTGAGACTGAGCGGAGATTTGTTGAACGATCTGAACTTATAGAGCCGTGTTCAAGCCTTCGCGGTTCCGATACAGACTCTGCATTGCGGTGGCAGACCATTTCGCAGACTCGTCGTCTGGATCGCTTGAGTCTGCGATGGCTGTTTGGCCACTCTGATGACTAGATTCCTGCCGGTACGGCAGATCGAACTCAAGTTCTACAAGAATGCGTTTCTGCGATTCGCCGGTTACGGTCATCCATTCGGCTGTGAACTCCTGTGCTTTTGATTCGATTCGCAAGATCCTGTGTTCTTTCGCGACGAGACTGTGGGATTTCTCAAGGTGAAGCTGCATATATGTGCGCCTGAACTTGACCGGGCACGCGAAGGGATCATCACCCGTACACAGGCTGCATACGATCAGACGCACAATCCACCACCTCTACTCACATCAACGTCACTACAGGCGCAAGTAACTAAGAATGCCCATAGGATCGGCCAGCTGGATTCGAGACCAGCTACCGGGGTCGATCTGCCAGCACCGTCTAACAAAAGTGTTGTGGACCCGACTCACAGACACGGTCACGCCCTGTTCACGCAGCCTTACAAGGCCATCGCAGACCTTCCAGGCCGCATACCTGCCGTTGAGTTCATGAACGATGTCCTCTTCCGGCAGTTCGACAGCACATCCCCCCACCAATCTGAGCGAAGAGCCAGACAATGTCTTGCTCCACCTTCCCATCCAACGCAACCGTATCAATGAGTCCCACCCACTTCACCTCCACCCACTCCAGGGCCACGGATACTAGCACATATGTTCTATTCCAACCACAACAATGATCCTCGTTACCCGACATCGTGATCTTGTGCCGGAATGGTGCAACTGGGACGGTATGGAGAGCAGTGCCAACCCCGTATTCGGCCCATAAAAAAACAAGGTGAAACCCGTTGGATGTACGCCGTATAGATTTCGACGGAGCTGATCTGTTCATCAAGGCGGATGGAGACTGGCGCGGATTTCGATCAGGAGCCTGTGCAAAAGAGTCGGAAACGACAGATTGGATCAGGCGGGTCGCCAGTGCGGGATCCGTTTTTTTCGATATCGGTGCCTGTGTCGGCAGCTACTCGTTGATCGCCCACTCGCTCGGCGCAACGGTCCATGCTTTCGAGCCCGTCGCACTGAACTACGCACAGCTTCAATCGAACATATGGCTCAACAACTCGTCCTCTATTACAGCCTGGCCAGTTGCGTGCGTAGATAGATCGAAACCATTGACGATCAACTTCTCGAGCACGGCTGCCGGCGCTGCCAGCCATGACGTTCAAGATGCGCAGCGACCGAATAGCGATGAGCAACGGGTTACTCAAAGTGCTATCGGCATAAATCTTGACCAGTTCATCGGGGAGTTCCGGCTTCCCGATCCCACCGATATCAAGCTTGATGTTGATGGAGGCGAGGTTTTGGCGCTCGAGGGCGCACGCAGCACGCTTCGATACGTGCGCTCAGTGATGGTCGAAGCGTGTCCGGACACTGAACCATCAGTGGCCGCTATTCTGCTTGCAGCCGGGCTTGAGCAGACTGAAAAATGGCCCAGGACCGGTAATCAGAGCAACCACTTGTTCGAGCGTTTGATCAGAACCTGATCTAACGGGCGCTGTGCGAAACGTCCCGCACCTATCGCTCACGCCGCGTTTTGCTTGAAGTCAGGAAATTTGATCGGCAATTCACCCTGTGTCGCCGATTCGACTTTGTGACAGAACACCAACGCACCCTGGTTCACGAGACGACTAATACCTTCACTTAACGACTGGCGCAGCACTCTTCCGGTTTCTGGTTCGAATCTGAAAGCGATCTCTTCGGACTCAGGCCAGAACCACAGAGAGTCGCCATCGTCCCCACTGAACAGGAATCCTGCAGTACCCGGTAGCGACGCCTGCATGTCACCGGGCGCGTAGTCGATCACCTGTTGTGCATCGTCAGCGAAAGCAACCACACGTCGGCCAGCGATCTCACCTGAAAGATCCGCAACATCCATAAGCACGGCGTCGTACCAATCTGCGACGACCGAGTACCGGAGTGTTTCCTTTCCATGGTTAGACGCAACGTCATCCGGTTGTCCGGGGTCCGTCCTGAAATCGCGAGAGTTCATGAGCACAGTTTTGCGTTCTCAGAGACAACACTCATGGGCACAAACCCACATCTGTCAGGCAACTAACACTCACTATTTGAGCATCCGCTCGAATTGTCGTGACACGGCGA
This sequence comes from Chloroflexota bacterium, assembly GCA_029262715.1. Lineage (GTDB taxonomy): Bacteria > Chloroflexota > Dehalococcoidia > Lucifugimonadales > Lucifugimonadaceae > JAJCYX01. The sequence goes on along the minus strand of JAJCYX010000229.1, from coordinate 952 downwards.
TTGAACCGTAGCGCTTAATAGGCGATAAAGGGAAGCAAGTGGCGGTCGTGTGGAAAGGCAGCGCAACGTGATTCTTTGGACCAATCTGAGAGTTTTCCTCGTCTGGACCTGGCATGGCTTGCGCGGCTGGCTTGAGGTTGGGCAACGCCTTGGTCACATAGAACAGGAACTTAAGGAACAGGCAGCAAATCAACAAAAGGATGTTCGCTGCCTGCAGGATGCGATTTCCGCCGCAGCGAAGTCGGAAAGTTCAGGATTCAGTCAGATCAATCGACGGCTGGAAGATCTGGACAGGCAACATACCGAGCAGTTGAGCAGTCTGGATCGAGCGCTACAGAACCGGGTTGATGAATGGGCACGCCAACTCTCAGGCCAGATGAACCAACTGTATGCAGCAGTTGCTCGCAATCCGGTCGATGTCCGTAAGTGATGGCGACAACCAGCTAACCTGCCTGACTCCTCAAGACAGCTCCAGTGGCGATCGATGCATCTTCTCAGGCATAACGATTCCACCAGAGAGAATTATCTGCATCGCTTCTCCCGTAGTCATGTCGACTTCGAAGATGTCATCTAGTGGCATGTAGGCCACCCATCCTGAGTTCGGCAGCGGCGCAGTAGGCAGAAAGACCGATCCCCAGGTCGTTCCATCTTCAAATTCAACGGTTGAGGTCAGGAAGCCCATCGCCCACATCCCGCGCCTCGGGTACTCGACGTGAACAACCCTGTTAAACCCTGTTTGACCACCGGGACTGAATGCCGTCGAGACATCCTTACCAACCTTGTATATCGGCCCGGCAAACGGTGTGTGTTCGGCGATTGAACCGAACAGGTTGAGAAAGCGCTTTCCGGGGGCCATCATCAGGATCAATCCCATCGTGAACGGCAGAAAGACGACGACAACAATGGTGACAACGGGCAGCCATACGTCCGAATCTCCGAAGAAGAACGGCTC
>JAJCYX010000228.1 GCA_029262715.1 Chloroflexota bacterium | reverse complement strand
CGGTCGCATCGTTCCTGTCTACCGCAAACTGAGTGACCTGCGAACGCGCCGCCTGCGACAAATCCTGTTTGAGCTTATCCTTCGTCTTCCGACGGACCTGGAGGATCCGATCCCTGCTTACTTGAGACGGAAGTTGAATCTGATGCGGAAAAGAGACGCCATTGCTGCCGTTCATTTCCCTGTTGTTTCGGACACAGATCCCGGGCTAAGAGATCGAAAGCTCGATAGGCTAAACGCCGGACAGTCACCAGCACACAAGCGAATGATCTTCGACGAGTTGTTCCAGCATCAGGTTTTGATTGCGATGATGCGAGAAACACGGTCCGGCGTTGAGAAGGCATTCAGGATTCGAATAGACCGAGGTGTGCGCGATACGATCAAGAGAATTCTTCCTTTCCATCCGTCGCAGGCACAAAAGAGGGTGCTTGCCGAGATCGTCCATGACATGTGCGCCCGGCAGCCCATGCATCGTTTGCTTCAAGGGGACGTCGGATCGGGAAAAACAATCGTTGCTGTTCAAGCTGCCATCGTTGCCGTCGAGAACGGATACCAGGCAGCCCTCATGGTTCCAACGGAGATTCTGGCAGAACAGCACTTTTACAATTTCCGGCGACTGACGGAGCCCATTTCTTGTAGGGTGGGGCTGCTCAAGGGGAGCCAGTCTCCTCAAGAAAGGGAGAAGACATTGAGTGGGATCCGTTCGGGGGAGATCAAGATTGTTATTGGTACGCACGCGCTCATCCAGGAGAGTGTTCAATTTCGTAAACTGGCGCTGGTGGTGGTCGATGAACAGCATCGCTTTGGAGTTGTCCAGCGGAGTGTCCTCACGAAAAAGGGGATGGAACCAGATTTCCTGGTAATGACAGCGACTCCGATTCCCCGGACCTTGGCGATGACATGTTATGGCGATTTGGAAGTTTCCATAATCAACGAGCTGCCACCTGGCAGAAGACCGGCGCAAACAAGGTGGCTGCGATCCCGCGACAGAGAGATTGCTTATCAGGAAGTCCGTCGGGTTGTCTCCGAAGGTCAGCAGGCCTATATCGTATTGCCTCTGGTGGAGGAGTCCGAAAAGTTGGATTTGAAGGCTGCTGTCGAGATGGCGGCCTATCTCAAAGAGAAAGTATTCCCGGATTTTCCGATAGGTTTGCTGCACGGCCGAATGTCCGGAGTAGAGAAAGAAGAGACGATGAAGGCTTTCATGGACGGTAGCCTGAAGTTGTTGGTTGCAACCACGGTGATCGAAGTCGGCGTGGACGTTCCCGCTGCTAGCCTGATGATCATCGAACATGCAGAGCGATTTGGGCTGGCACAACTGCACCAGCTGAGAGGAAGGGTTGGGCGGGGATCCTTTGCCGCCTGTTGCTTTCTGATTTCAGACGTTGCTGCAGGGGGGGATGCGGAGCGTCGACTGCGGGCCTTGTGTGAGACCTCGGATGGATTTCGAATTGCAGAAATGGATCTGCAAATCCGTGGGCCAGGGGAGGTCCTGGGCACCAGGCAATCCGGAGTGCCACTTTTTCGGTTTGCGGATCTTATCAGAGATCGCAAGGCGATCGAACTGGCGCGGGCCGAGGCCAAGGTGTTCGTCGATCGCTTGAGAAAGGGCAACGACGGTGAAGTTCGTCGATCTGCGGATCTGATTCGTAGCTCTGGTGCCTTCAGGCGCCATGTCCTGGGAGGTTGATGTGCGGATATCTGGATAGGGCTGCGTCCCGTCGAGAAGAGGGCTTACACGTGTGAAGGTTGGATATGTGAATTGTACGAGTGCTGAGATGGGTCAGCCGGGCTGAGCGACCAGATAATCTTGGGTCCAAAGAATCGCGATAGGGGTAGCAACCATGAGGATCATCGCAGGCCGGTTCGGGGGCAGAAGACTGAGGGGGCCCAGGGGACGAACAATTCGACCCACGAGCGATAGAATGAAGGAGACGTTATTTGATATCTTGGGTACCCGTGTTGAGGATGCCAGATTCCTCGATGCATTTGCCGGTACTGGCGCCATCGGACTGGAGGCCCTTAGTCGTGGAGCCCGAGAAGTGGTCTTCGTCGAATCTTCTGGGGCTGCGCGCCGACTGCTCTTCGAGAACCTTCAATTGTTGTCTGTCGAGAGCGGTTACCGGGTCCTAAAAAGTGATTTCTTTCGTGCGATCAGAGAACTCTCGTGGGAGGCTTCGACTTGGGATGTGCTCTTCATGGACCCCCCCTATGGTTGGCACTCGTACGAGGAGATGATCGATACGGTTTTCGAATCAAGAATCGCGCGCGACGACTCCGTTGTGATCATCGAACACGACCAACGGGTAGCGCCTCCTCTGTCAGGGGCCGGATATCGGTGCATGCGGAGCAAGCGTCAGGGGGACAAATGCCTGAGCTTTTACCAACGGGACTCCGTTTAGTAGGAGACCCCTGCTGATTGGTCACTATGGATCTCGCGTGTGAGACTGGTTGACCTTTTGTGCTGTTCTGCGCAAGTGCCTCTTGAGGTTCCTCAGCCCCTGCATACTTCGGTGTCTTAGCGTCGAGTAGGGAATGCCATGGCG
>JAJCYX010000227.1 GCA_029262715.1 Chloroflexota bacterium | reverse complement strand
GATAGCCATGGATATCGGGGTGTCGAAGGCGACAGTAGTGAATTACGTGAAGGGCTATCCGTATCGCGGAAAATAGCCCTGGCAATCTTGTACCCGAGCCACGCTGCAAGAATGCCACCGGCGATGTAGACCGGTGACAGTTCCTCGGTCTTTTCTACTAACCGGTTCGCCGGGCGTGACTCCTGAGCCATTGGCGCTACGCCGTCGTCCGTTCGTAAAAAACGACGAGTCCAACCGGGGAAATATTCAGGCGTAACCAGACCAAGATCGATAAGTTGCTCCGGCAAGTCCGGTGTTTGCTTAACCCAGAATCGCACAGTTCGTTCGGGGACCTCGGCATAGCCCTCCAACTGCAACTTCGCCGAGATCTGATCAAACGATAGTAGTTTCCTCGATACAGCGCGTTTAGCGAGGATATAGACGGCTCGTGGAAAGGAGTCCGTCATGTAGTTTCGCGGCTGTGCCACTCTCGCCAGTAACGGAAAGTTATCTTGCCGGTATGTTGCCGCCATGGGTGTTGCTCCTGTGGGACGTTTGATTGAAGACTCACTTGATTTGACGTTCTACCGATACTGCGGAGGGCGACCCTGGATGGCACTTAACCGAACATTACATTGTTCACGCTCAGACATCGATGACACCGATTCAAATGGTGGGACCGGAACAAATTCTTCGTCACCAGAATTCATCTGTTCCGACGTTACGAAATTTGAACTTCGTACTCTTTCAGTTTCTCCTATTCCCGTTTCAATCGCCAAGCAGATCGTCATACGCAATCACTATTTGCACAGCTTTCCAGGCGGGACACAACTCTGCTTCGGAGTGTTCTCCGAGAATCGACTTACTGGTGCGCTCACGTTTGGAGTTGGACCAACTAACGCACACCGGTTGGTCAATGACGCCGAACCGCGTGAATGCCTGACGCTGTCCCGACTGTGGCTGAATGATGACCTGCCGAAGAACAGCGAGTCTCGTGTCATCGGCTTGACTCTGAGAGCGATTCGTAGCCACACCGATGTGAAGTTCGTCCTGAGCTACGCCGATCCTGCGCAGGGACATAGGGGCACGATCTACCAGGCGGCCAACTGGGTGTACACGGGTCTGTCTGAAGCGATACCGCTCTACGACATCGGCGACGGAATCCCGAGACACTCCCGGACCTTTTCGCACGCCATCGGCTCTCACAGTAAACGCTATCTGGCTGACAACGGCATCACTGTTCGGGAGATTCCACAGTCAGCCAAGCACCGCTACGTCTACTTCATAGAAAAACGATGGCGAACGCGGCTGTGTGTGCCAGAACTCCCATACCCAAAGAAGGAGGTTAGTGATGAAAGTGATTGAGATACCAGTTGCAGAACTAAGAGAAGCTCCCTGGAATCCCAACGCCATGGATCCGCATATGGCATACCGACTAACCGCCAGCATCACGAGATTCGGTCTCGTCGAAAACCTTGTGGTCAGGTCTATGCCAGATGGAACCAAACAGGTTCTGTCTGGAAACCAGCGCCTCCAGGTGATCAAGGATCTGGAGTACGAGAAGGCCCCGTGCGTCATCGTAGAACTCGACGATGCGAATGCGATGTTGATGGCTCAAGCTCTCAATCAGATCCAGGGAGAAGATGATCCCGGTCTCAGGGCCGAGCTGATGCGCAGTGTGCTGACATCCCTATCGGAAGAGGATGTCCTGGCAATACTCCCTGAATCGACGGACAGTCTTCAAGAACTCTGCTCCATCGGCCAGGGGGATATGGCTATTGGCCTGACTGCCTGGAACAAGGCGCAATCAGCCCGTCTGCAGCACATGACTTTTCAGTTGACCAAGAGTCAGAGAAAAGTGGTGGAGCAGGCATTGGGTCGGGTCCCTGAAAACAGTTTCACAGATACAGGCAATCCCAACAAACGAGGGCTCGCGCTCTTTGAACTGTGCAAGACGTTCCTGAAGGAGGGCAACGATGAATGAAGGCAACAGCCTTACATGCCTGGTTTGTAACGGACCGGTGGTGATCGCCCTGACCAAGAAAGGAAACGGCCTTCACTTCAAGTGTGAGAAAGATGGCAGGCATTTCAGAGGCTTCGTCATGGACAAGCAGTACCTGCAGGGTGTGATGCGCCATGCCGAGAGCCTGACTGAGTAGGTTCATGACAGTGCGAGAAGAACACTCAAACACTACTGGAACGGATCAGGCAGATTCGTTGACTTGTATACAGCCATGTATACACTCTGCCGCCCCGACCGACGGTGCCGACCTACTGGTGGATCTGGAGATAGAGAGCTTTCTTGATGCCCTGGTAGAGGTGGCATTTGCAATAGCAGCGCGGCAATCGAGGCAGAGTGAATCCGAGAGTATGAAGTGAGAGCAGTCGGTTATCTGAGAGTATCGAGTGAATCCCAGGTTGACGGGAACTCCCTCGCTGCTCAAGAGAGACTGTTCTACGAGCTCTGTAAATCAAGAGACTGGCAGCCAGTGGCTGTCTATCGCGAAGAAGGCAAGTCTGCCCACTCCGAGAGCATCAAGAACAGGCCGGCTTTCAGACAGATCCTTGAAGATGCCACAAAGCGGAAGTTCGACAACGTAGTCGTTCACACTCTCGACCGCTGGTCCCGCAACCTCCGCATCACTCTAGAATCCCTGAAGACGCTTGCCCAGCACGACGTCGGTCTGGTCTCAATCACAGAGAACATCGATTACTCAACGGCTCAGGGCAAGCTATTCACACAGATGCTCGGCAGTTTCGCCGAATACTTCTCCGAGTCCTTGGCCACTCACGTAAAGAAAGGACAAGGCGAGCGCGCCAGGTCAGGACGCCACCTTGGTGGTATCCCGTTCGCGTACCTGTCCTGCTGGTCAGGCAAAGACGGTCAACGAATTCTCCAATGCGATCCCGAGCATCCAGGCGGAGTTCACATCGTTGAAGACGAGGGCAGTGTAGTAGCTGAGATGTTCCGCCGTTATGCCGGAGGCGGCACAACCACAGCAGATCTGGCTATCTGGATGAATCAGCAGGGCTTTCGCACACGCAACACGAAACGTCTGCCAACCGGATCCGGCAATGAAAGAGCCGGTCCCCGGTACTTCACCAATGCATCGACTAGGAACATCCTGCATAACCGTTTCTACGCAGGTTCCGTGAGGCACGGCAAAGATCACCTGCCTGGCGACCACGATCCGGTGATCAGCACAGAGCTGTTCGAAGCGGTGCAGATCGCTCTTGCAAAGAATTCAGGGAGGTCCGCAACAGTGGGTCGTCGCAAAACACGTACCTACCTGCTTAAGGGATTGGCACGTTGCGCCGATTGCGGGATGAATCTTTGGGCGCAGACCTACAAGAATGGTCGCAGCTACTACCGCGAACAGCGAGCCTCAAGAAGCCACGGCATCTGTCCCGCTCACGGAGGATCCATTCCGTGTGAGATTCCAGATCAACAGGTCGGAGAGATCGTCAGTTCGATCAAACTGCCGAAAGATTGGGAAAAGAGGGCTCTGGAAAAAATCGAGGCCCAGGATGAGGTCGCCAGAGTTATCGCCGAAAGGGAGCGAGTGAAGGAGAGACTCAAGAGGCTTGGTGTCGCGTTTGTGGACGGGCTCTACGATGAGGCCGAGTACCGACGGCAGAAGGCCACGCTAATGGCTCAGCTCGAGGTGCTTGTAATCTCGGAGGTTGACAACGCGAAGGAAGCATGCAGGTTGATCCGGGACTTACCGCGATTGTGGACTACCGCAACATTGCCGGACAAGCACAGGCTGCTCACATCGGTCCTTGATGGGGTGTACTTGGACCTAAAGAACCGACACGGGATCATTTCGCTGAAACCCAAGGCACCCTTTGAACTGCTGAACATTGACGATGTATTGGTCGCTACTTCCGGCGGCGAGAACGGCGGGGCTTTCTGTTGGATTGGCGCAGTCGATTGACGATAGGGGGCTCCCATTCGAAGTCAATCTTCTTCATGCGTTCCGCCCAGATCCAGAGATACACCGTGAGCACGACCAGCACTGCGGCAGGTAGCAGGTCGCCTGCGAAGGCATCATCTTTCGCCACACCGAGTAAGCTCATGACCTCGCCACCAAATATCACTCCCACGTAGACGATGATGATGGCACCCGGATTTCTGAAGATATACCCGAAATAGATCGCTGACGCGCTGGCGGATAGGAAACCCAAACCGGTGAGGATACCGAGCTGAAACGCCTGTGGAATCACGAGCCACAGCAGAATGATAGCCATGCCCGGATAGAGCAACCAGGCTTCTTGCTTCATCCCGCGTTTCCAGTTTCCCTTGGCGGTAGGCAAGGTCGCCAATGCTCGCCGCTTCAGGAAAGCTCCGGCAGTAATTAGAATTCGCCCATTCATACCTGACTCTTACTAACTAACTTTGATGAGTCACAGGCTCCCGAACGACTCCAGCAGTTCGCCCAGACGGGTATAAAGAGTTGCCGCTCGCGTCCCGTCTCGCACGAATCCTTCTAGGCCATTTCGTACTCTCCCAATATAGCTCAAGGTTCTGGTCACCCACCGGTCTGAGGCAACTTCACCTGCTCCCCTTTGCGCCACATGCAGCATTAGCAGTTCGAGGTTGGCACGCATTCCATCGGCCAAACTTTTCGCGAGCGGACTCTCTTCTTCATGATCGATTATTTCTTGGAGTACGTCCTGAACGCCGACAATAAGAGATAGCCTTAACTTCACCACGGCTTTCTCATCCTGTTGATGGGACTCTTGTATCGAATCAACTTCAGCCACGTTCACCGCGGCAGAAGTGGTGGCAGGTGGAGCTTGAATCAGGACATCGTTGCTGGAGATACTTGATTCTGGATCTTCTTCCATATCTACCAAGCCGTGATCCTTAAACCAGCGATACGTCACGTCGGCAAAAATTTTCTCGTTCAGCTCCAAATCCCGGAGGTGCTTCAAGTCAGTCTGATTCAACCACTCAAAATATTCAGTGGCCTCCAGTTCTTCCCACATCTCCCAGGATCGATTCGGCAAATTGAGCAATGTCATACTTCCTTGCTCAAATTCCCTCCATATATCCAAAACCGATTGCCGGTCCAGTTCCTCCGAGCCATATTGCATCGAAATGTCACCCCCAATTAATGCTGTTATGGATCGTTAAAACCGAACAAACCCGATATCGTTTCATATTAGTTGGCAGTCGCACCGTAACGCAGCATTGTAATCGGCGGCCCGTAGCTACGGCGAGCAATCTGCGACACTAATGATCAAGAAGCGGCTGGCCGACGACGCCTTGATGCGAATGCTTTCCGCCATCTTGGAGCGTCGACTGGGTCCAGTTTCGACGGACATATGCTCACCACTTTTTTCGCCGCTCTTGAGGTGGGTTATTGACCTCTGCAAAGTTTGTTCGGAAAATCCATCGAACACCACGCATACAATAATGGGGGAGCTCTACGTTTGACGACACCGACTTGCGCGTACGTTGTGGTGCAATCCTATGAATGACTTAAACACTGTACTGACGATAACTAACGCCGACCTTGACCGCCTGAGCCCAGAACTGGCGGTTGATCGGTTTCGGCAACTCCTCTGGGCCGAAGCGTCAAGGCTCGGCATCTCTCGATCGTTGGTTGACGTCCCCGGTGCTATCACAGTCCCCGATGGAGGCATCGATGCCGAGGTTGTCGTCGAACAGGACATAGACACTAGTGGGTTGATTCAATGTGGTGTCACGAGATATCAAATAAAGACAGGAAACTTCGTAGCTAGCCAGAATAGCAACGTTAAAGACATCCTGTTCACTGGTTCTGGCGAAATCAAGCCCAGAGTGAAGTCGTGTTTGGACGCGAATGGGACGCTCGTCTTAGTGCTGTTCGGATGGGACAACCCTGATCAGACCGACGATTCTGCTGTGGTGGAGAGATTCAGGAAACAATTGGTGCAGAAAGATGCCAAATACGCCGATGCTTCCGTAGTGGTGTTGCGCCAAAACCAGTTACTGGGGCACTTTTCGCAGTACCCGTCTCTAGCGCTTCTTCTTAACGGCAGGAACGTCTCCCGTTTCCAGACACACGATAGTTGGAGTGCCAACGGGGATATGAACTTGGACTTCGTGCCAGGTCCCGGGTTTCAAGAAGCCATGGATGATTTGCGTAACGAGCTAATCACCAATCCCAACGCATTGCACGTGCACGTCGCTGGAGAGGCCGGAATTGGCAAGACCCGCCTAGTGCTTGAAGCGACAAAAGCAGAATTCATTGCTCCTCTAGTCATCTACTGCGGTTCCCCGACCACTGTCATTGACAGTGATCTGCTCAATGAAATTGTCAGGACTGACAACGATTTCGAAGTGATATTGATCGTTGACGAATGCGGTCCAACAGATCGTTCGCATATCTGGAACCTCCTTCAACACCGGGGTAGAAGGATCCGATTTATATCGATCCACAACGACG
>JAJCYX010000226.1 GCA_029262715.1 Chloroflexota bacterium | reverse complement strand
ATGTTGTCCGGCCCCATCGTGTGGGTCATGGTGTTTATAGCACTCGGCTCCGGCGCTGGATTCGCTGCGTTCGGAGGGTGGATACTCGGTCTCGGCATCGCTGCGTTGATGGCTGTCCTGTTACTGGTCTCCAGATTCCGCCGAGCCGGTCGCCCACCAACGTCGACCGTTGCCAGCTGACAACCTGCTTTATACCGAGTAGCCAACTGAGCCATCTACTCGCATCGGGATGTTGAGAAGGTTCTTCGACACGAACGGGGACGAAGCGATTTTCGAATCATCGAGTTCAACGCCAATTCCAACGGCTTCTGGCACGTCGATATAGCCGCCGGTTCGCTTCAGTGAATTCTTATACACGGCGTGAACGTCGTCTTCGTCTCGTTTTGTGTACTCCTGCGTGATGAAGTTCGGGATCGAAGCGTCTATCTGCACAGCGGCTGCCGTCAGGACCGGGCCGAGATAGTTGTGCGTTGCGACGGCGGAGTGGTAAGACTCCGCGATGGCCGCAATCTTCTTCACGTGCGTGATGCCGCCTGCGAGTCCGAGGTCAGGGCGCACATACTGCGGCCCACCGTTTTCCAGAAGCTCACGAAACTCCCAGATCGAGTGCATACGCTCCCCGTTTGCGACTGGCATGCTGGTGCGCTTCGCTATTTCGCCCTGCGTGATGATGCTGTCGATCTGAATCGGGTCTTCGTAAAAGAGCGGATGAAATTCGAGCAGCGATTCTGCAAGAGCAACTGCGATCATTGGCGTCAGTTTGCGGTGTATCTCAAGAATGATGTCAACGTCTTCGCCTGAGCCTTCTCGCAGTGCGGCGACGTTGTCTCGTGTTTCACGGATTAGACGAGATTGCGTCATCGATTGAAAGCCGTCGGGTAGCGGGTCGATCTTGACCGCAGTGAAACCTTCGGCCGCGGCGGCCTGAGCATTGATGAGGAGACCTTCTGCGGTTGTGCCCTGATCTGCGGCATCGGGGAGACGGGAGCCCATCAGAAGGTGAAGCCTGATCTTGTCCCGCGTCTTGCCTCCGAGCAACTGCCAAACCGGTGCGTCGAAGTGCTTGCCCTTGATGTCCCACAACGCGATGTCGACTGCTGAGATGGCGCCAGAGAGTGCCGAGCCGCGGAACGGACCCATTCGATACAGATATTGCCAGTGGTGCTCGATCTCCAACGGGTCTTTGCCGATGAGGTACCCGGCGAACTTCTTGACCATCTGGTCGACGGCTTCGGGGTAGCCCCAGCATGCCGACTGTCCAATTCCGCTCAGGCCGGAGTCTGTCCAGATGCGGACTATATGGTTGCCGGGAGCGGATTCGTCGCCACCGATCAACATGGACTCAACGCGTTCGATTTTCATGTTTTTTCTTCGCTCGACAGGATTGGTTGTTGATGGATTGGTTGGTTTTGCTGGGGTTCAGTTTCGTACCTGGCGCACAGGATAACTGTTGTCTGTATTCGGCTCGGAACACAAAGAACTAATTACGTTTGGCTCAACAAGTCCACTACTCCGTAGATGTCTGTCGCCCTCGGATGTTCATCGTGCTTCGGATGATTGTTGTAACGGTCCAATAGCACTGCACTCATCCCAACCGCTTCGGCAGGTCGCAGGTCGGAGGTGATGCTGTCGCCCACCATCACGGCCCATGAAGGATCGACTCTCGCCTTTTCCAGTGCTGCGTTGAAGATGCGCTGATCGGGCTTTTCCGCACCGACATCGCCTGAAGTCACGGCAAATTCGATGTGGCCGGTCAGGCCGATCTCATCGCACATCTCGTCTCCTCGCATTGGCATGTTCGATATTGCGGCGGTACGGTATCCCGATTCCTGCAACTGCTTGAGCGCGGGAATAACGTCGTCGAACAGTGCCCAGCCGTACTCTTGCGTCCTGACCTTCGACCAGATCTTGCCAGCGGTCTCAAGATCAACATCATGTCCTGCACCGACCAGAACCAGCTGCTCGTACCGTGCGAAGAACCGGGCTCGTTCATCAGGCGCCATCAGGCGAACCGGGGATTTGGCGTTCTGCTGCGACATGAAGCGGTCGGCATCTTGATACCCGCGGTCGATACCGTCGCGGTCGAGCTCCAACCCGAAAGATGACGCCGCGGCCTGCTGAATCTTTTCGCGTGGAGGATCGAACCCGGCGAGGGTTCCATACACATCGAAGAAAATGATCTCTGGTTTTTCAACTGCCAATCGCTATAGCTCCCTTGCCAGCACAAGCGCGCCGACCCAGCTTGCGCCAGTGTCTTTTAGTGCCCTGGCACACGAGTTTAGCGTTGCGCCGGTCGTCATTACATCGTCGATCAACAGAATTCTCATTCCGGCGGTCTCGCCGGTCACTGAGAAAGCACCTATCACGTTTTCTGCTCTCTCCGCGATGCTATTGGCTCTCGCCTGCGGAGAGCTTTGCCCGGTTCTGACAAGAATGTTGGCACTCAGCGTAACGCCTGTTAATTCAGCAATCTTGCGAGCGAGCAGTTCCGATTGGTTGTAGCCGCGCGTGCGCATCCGGGAGCGAGATACCGGCACCGGAGCCAGCACATCTAACCGATTGCGGGTCGGTTCCGGCATAGCATCGGCCACTAAGGTTCCGAGTCTCGGGGCGATCGCGCGGATGTCGTTGTACTTCAGAGCGGTGATGGCATTACGTATCTCAGGCTGATTTGTAAATACCGCGACGGCTCTGTCCAAAGCAGGAGGTTCGACAAAGCAGATTTCACAAGTGCTGGATTTCGATGGCAGCGCGCATGTTCTACATGTTTCATCGGGCCGAAGTCTTGTTGAGGCGGCTTCACATGTGTTGCAGAACAGGTTGCCATCTGCGCCGCAGTGGACGCAGCGAGGTGGAAACAGCAGGTTTGTCGCCGAGCGGACAGCCGAAATGAGTGTGGATTTCACGGGAAACCTATTAGCATGCCTGTTCGCAGCCACGTAGTGACCATAGAATAGATTGCATCGAGCGAGCAGGCCAACGTCTACCGCGTCACAGGGTAGAATTCGTGGTCACTATAAATTCAAGGCCGATTCACGGCCAGGTTACGGGAGGATCAGATGGACCTCACGATCAGCAGTCAACACACAACGTTAACGGATGCCATCAGGGAATACGCAGAGAAGCGAATGTCGAAGCTCGATGAGCGCTTCAAATTCGATGCGAAAGTGAATTTGCGAATTCGAAAAGAAGGTACAAAGCGCGAGGAAGACCGCTACATCGCTGAGGTGACCATTCCGCTAAAGCGCGGATTTATCCGCTCGGAAGAGCGCGGAGATACTCCATATTCGGCTATCGATCTGGTTCAGACCAACGTTGAGCGCAGGATTCGTCGTTACAAGACCAAATTCAGCAAGCGTCGCCGCGAAAACGTGATCGGTCTTGAAGCGGAAATTGCCGAGCAAATCGCTGCTGCGGAAGTGGCGTCTGATGAATCGGAAGAAGAGGTGTTGGAGCTTGAGTTCGGGCAGTTGGTCCGAACGAAGAAGCACGATATGCCGCCGATCACCGTGCAAGAAGCGACTGCGCAGATGGACCTTCTGGGTCACAACTTCTTCATGTTCAAGAACCGTGACGGTGGACAGATCAGTGTGGTCTATCGCAGGCACGACGATGACTACGGCATGATCGTGCCGGCTGAAGAGACTGCCTGAACGGATGATCTGGCTAGCGGCTGACGGCCTGCGGGGGATCGTACTCGTAGATTGTCACCGCACCCTCTGAGTAGGCCTGTGTCAGTCCGAACGCCTCCATGCGATCGAACTTGTCGAGACCGCTTGCTGGATAAGTGATGCGCTCTAGTTGACCGATATAGACGTAGCGCACGTCGAACTCGTCCATCAGCGCAACGGCATCGACGATGGAGCCTGTGCGGAAGAAGTTGTCTACCTTCTGCCTGCGCTCGGTTACCGCCCACGCGTAGTTCACCCGCTGCTGTCTCTGATGCCAGTCCCAACCGATAACCGCCGGAAGTCCCGTGTTGATGGACACACGACCGCCCCAACGGTAGAGATCTGTCAGACCTTCCACGATCACCGGTGAGCCATCAACATTCCGCTGTAGCCACTCGATCGCCCTCAGGTCGTCTGAAAGAGTCAACGGCGTAACGGAACCTGTCTGGTCCTTTTCGAAATGGACCGTGGTCTCCATATAAGCGTTGCCGTTGAGACCGGTGCTCGATGTGTCGAAGCGGTCCTTAATTCGCGCGTTCGTTCCAAGCACCGGGTAGATCATCACCCCGATCACAAGTACGGCGAGCCCGCCCACCCAGGCTGTTTTGGACACCGCTGAAACCTGGTTGAAGAACGAGGGTGTCGAGAGATTCAGTTTCGGTAGTGCGAATCTGTCCTCAGACCACATTAGCCACATGAAGTAGCCAGAAGCGAGCGCCAGGAGCCACCACGCCTGTAGATAGAACTTGAAGACGGTGTTCATGCGGCCGATGTCGTCTTTCACGGTGAACATGTCAACTCCGCCGCCGAGTGCCATCGCCATCACCACGAAGCCGGAGACCGCAACGATGTAGCGTGCTCCGGGCTTACCGGATGTGTATGCAAGGGCCGCAGCTCCCATGACAGTCAGTGCGACCAGAGTTGTGAATACCAGTGTGCTCAGCGGTGTGAACAGGAACGTGAGAATCGCAGCGACCAGCATCACGATCACAACAGGCGCCACGGCGAGCGGAATCTGGTTTTCCTCTGCATATGCCCGATACCGGATCCATGCCGACGGAGCCCTGTCGCGTACCTCGAAGAACACCCAGCTAAGGATCACGACGAGGAAGACCGAGTGGACCGCCCAGTATGTGCCAAGCGGCGTGCGGAAATCACTCTGCAAGACACCGTTGTTAAATAGCTCGAAGTTGATGTGGAACGGCAGATAGGTGACGAACCCGACGCCTGCAACAAATATCCATTTCAGCGCGCCGCTCGCCAGCCGGGTCGTCAGCGGCCTGTGTTGCGCGAACATCTCGCCTGCCAGGACAGCTCCTCCAGCGAGCAGTAGCTGCGTCGGGAAGTCCCACGCATTGATGATTCGCAGCGCTCCGACGACGACGCCGAGCACAGCCAGCCGTCCCCATCGCTGCCAGAACGCTTCGCTCTCAGACGATCTCAGGAAGACCGAAACAGCGAGTCCGAGCGCCAGGATTGCGAACGGAATGGCGATCATGTGTGCATGCAGATCTGCGAACAGGAACGAGAAGAACGGGAATTCCGTTATCTCGTTTCCGCCTGTCCCGCCTTCGAACATGCGAGAGCTTCGCCAGAAGTCGAACGCCCAAACCGGTTGGTTCGCTTCGCCAGACTGCGTGAATCGATCCCAGACCTGGGCAAGGCCGTCGATGTTGCCCGCGACTGCGACGAACGCGCCGCCTGCGATTCCGGCGATGATCGGCGAACGTGCCCGAGATGCGACAGCCACTCCCTTCCGTGCGATCAAGGTGAGTGTTGCGAGGTTATAGACGATGGAAAACGCTGCGCCAAA
The DNA here is from genome assembly GCA_029262715.1 of Chloroflexota bacterium. Classification (GTDB taxonomy): domain Bacteria; phylum Chloroflexota; class Dehalococcoidia; order Lucifugimonadales; family Lucifugimonadaceae; genus JAJCYX01. The sequence goes on along the minus strand of JAJCYX010000226.1, from coordinate 2,247 downwards.
TGTGAACGCGAAAAGCAGTGGCACCGCAAGGTTGTAAGCGATTGCGGGGACGATGCCGGTGATGCGGATCATGTCAGCTACTAAGAACTGGCCGAAGTAGTAGTAGTTCAGGAATCCGCCCGCGAACCAGGGGTCAAATGGCGGCATAACGGTGGAGCGCGTAACTGCGTTGAGGTACGCGAAGTCCATCGGTTTTTCGCCGCCCCGGAACGGATGCCAGAGGTCCGGATTGGCGAACCTGATGGCAAGGAACGAGAGGAAAGCTGCCAGGAACAGACCTTCAGATAGCAGGACGGTGCGCTTGTTTGTGCGGAAGTACTCCTTGATCTCACCGCCATTTCGCCACAGCACGAAAGCTGACATAGATCCAAGTACAAGCAGGCCGGCCAACGCTCCACCGAACCCGAATTCGAGAATTCCGGCGCTGGCAAGAAGCCATGTGACCGTTGCTGCGATCAGCAGACCAAGCGGTTTCGCTAGCAGGTACCCGCGATCCGGGAACGGCCTGAAGAGCATGAATGCGAGTGGTACTGCGAGTAGCGCAAAGATTTCAGCTGCGACGAGCCACACTATCCAGCTTGCGCCTTCCGGCAGATTTCGCAGGAACGCCAGGTCTGTCCACGTGCCTCCGGATCGCTGCTGCGCTAGATCGTCTTCATTGAGAAGTAGACCGACCTGCCGATTCGTCTGGGCAGGTGCGTCTCCAAGTCCGATTTGGCCGAGCATCGAAACGTTGTTGAGATTGCCCGTGTTTTCAAAGATCAACACCTGCGGGTGGTCGTACACAGAAAAGCTCTCGTCAGCCCAACCCGGAGCGATGGTCAGGAGGTCGCCGCTCGGCTGTTCGTACCCGGACGGCGGATCGAAATTGACCCTGGTGAACTGGTCTTCTCGATATGTGATGCCGAGCGACTGGACAGGCCGGGTGTCAGTAAAGACAAGTTCGTAGCCAAGTGAACCGTCGAACAGGCGCTCGTAGTATTCCGTGCTGATTGGATATCGCTCGGGGAGACGAGGAATGGTGCCGTAGAGGCGGTTGCTGAAGAAGACAAGGTAGTCGGAATCGGCAAGCGTGTTCGTGATGCGGTTGAACTTGTCGACGCTGTCAGGGTTGTACAGCTCTAGTCGTTCGTGGACGAGGTTGATGCCGGGTCGGCCGGGGATGCCCTCTTCCCAGTGTTCCTGCACAACACGTGACCCGTTAGGCGCGTTCTGTTCCAGCCAGTCGGATGCTGCCTGGCCGGGATGCGGCCCTGAGTAGACCGACATAAACGAGAGCGCATAGTGTCCTGTGAACACAAGCATCACAACTGCAGGAGCAGCGACGAGATAGCGGCGCTGAGGCCAGAGGGCATTTAGCAGATCGCCCGCCCACAGTAGGGTCCGCGCTCCATACAACACCAGGAACGGCACCAGCGGCACCATGTAGCGCATGAACTTGACGTCAAACCAGCCTGTGATGAGCAGGTACGGAATGACCCATGCAAGGATCACGAGGTCTACCTTGCGGCGCCCGAACCATGCGAACGCGATGCCAGCCAGAAAGCCTGCCCCGACGACGATTCCCATCGCCGGCCCAAGTCCCCAGAAGCCGAGCTGGAACACCTGGTAAAGATAACGAGGAGTGTCGGCGTACTGCCTCGTGAACGGCCAGTCGTTGATTCTCCGAACCATCTCGCTCTGGTCGCTTATGTTGCCGAAGAAGGTGCCAAGGTCGAGGAACATGTACGGCTGCGTAATGACCACCGCTGCGAATGCGACTCCCGATGCGACGAGCAGCCCTTTGAACGCCTGCCATTGTCGCAACGTGGCGGCTGGTGAGCGCCATCCACGAAGATTCAGTGCGTCGCCGGGTTGTGACAGGGCATAGATAAGGAAACTGGAGAAAACAGCGACTCCCAGTGGTGACACTGAGAATTTGGTGGCGAATCCGAGTCCAGCCATGAGGCCCATCAGGGCCGCATCGGAAGTCTTGCCGTGATAGGCGACTCGAACAGCAAAATAGATGGTTGCCACAATGAACATCGCCATCAGCGCGTCGACTGCAAAGAAGTGCGATAGCTGTATGTTCAGCACGGCTATCGAGATCATCCCGGCCGCAAGAAATCCGACTCTGCGGGAGAACCAGCGCGATCCGATGAAGAAGACGAGCGCAACAGTGATGGTGTCCGCAAGCGCCGAAAGTACACGCCCCGGAAAGCGGAGATCGAACAGGTTCAGGTCCTCTTTGAGAAATAGCTGGGCGCT
>JAJCYX010000225.1 GCA_029262715.1 Chloroflexota bacterium | reverse complement strand
GCAGCGTTCCCGCCGATAGACCACCATCTGTCCTGACGAGTCCGATCGAGTGGAGCGTCACCGGCTGCCGAGGTGCGAGCGTCGCGACGCGGGGAGTTGGCGGTGGAAAGATGCTGGACCCGAGCCTGCACCAGTCTGGTTCGACGTCTTCCGCAGGCGGTAGGCAGTTAAACCTGTTTCGGTCGGTAGCGCTTGGACCCAGGTTTCCGAGCGGTATCGAGTAGTAGCGGCCATTGCTGTCGCTCATGCGGGCTACGACGAACACATCAGGCCTGCGCACCAGTGACTTGACTCGGACGCTAACGAAACGTGAATCGTCGAACAGTGGAATCCCCGGCAGCACGGCCGGTCGAATCTCCTGTAGCAGCTCCGACATCGATTCGCCAAAGAAGTCGGAGCGGTGCCACGCTACATCGCCGAGGTTTCCGGTATCGACGCCAAGCACGTTGAAGCGTTCGGACTCCGATGCAGTCAGGCTGTCTGTGATGCCTGTGGTTCTCAGTACCGGCGAGACCGTGTCTAGTCCTTCGAGATCAATTAGCTGCTGTTCGGCCGAGATGCTTCGCCCACCGGCACGGTGGGTAACGCCCGTTACCCTGAACTCTGCGCCGGTGTTGTAGAGAACTTGCTCGTTGGCACTGCGTTCAAGCGTGGATGCGAATGTGGCTGCGAAGACGCCGAGCGCGGAGACAAGCACGAGCAGCAGAGAGAGGCGCGCCTGTCCAGCCGGATTCCGAGAGAGCTGCCTCACCCCGAGAAAGACTGCCGACGGTATGAAGGTTGACCCAACACGCGTCGAAAGTAGCCGCGCTGCACCGTCTGCGATCACCGGGAACAGGCGAAGTAGCGCAACTCCTGCCATCAGTAGTAGAAGCGCTGGGATGGCGAGCGTCAGGTTGTTGACGCTGTTTTCGCCGAAGACATCTGTCGCAACGAACGAGCCCTGCCGTGAGAGTTGCCAGAACAGCGCAGCGACGAGTCCCAACACTCCAAGATCAAGGTAGTAGCGCTGAATGACGTTAAGCCTGCCCGGCCTTCCCCGACCACGACGCTCGCTCAGCACGGTGAGACCAGTCGCTCGAAACGCCGGGACGAGGAGCGTCAGCATCCCGAATACAGCCCCCAGCGCGGACACGAGAAAGACGTTGCTGGTGAACTGGACGGGCAGAGATGCTCCGGCATTGAGGTCTTCAAATATCGGCACTACACCGATGGCTGAAACGACCGACATCGAAATTACCGGTCCGAGCACCAGTGCCAGAACCGCCACAACGCCAGCCTCGATCACGTAAACGCCGAAGATCTGCGGTCTGGTTGCACCCCGGCTGCGCATCAGAGCGATCTCTGAACGCTGCGTCGCCAGAAGTGCCGAGGCGACCATGGCCGCGTAGTAGAGCGAGACCGCTGCTACTAGCGACAGGACGATGAGCATCGGAATCCGGTTGAAGAACAGGTCTACCTCGAAGTTCGCCAGTCGAGCGTCTAGCTCCGATCTAATGCGGAACCCGTCCAACTCTGGTTTAAGCGAAAGCTCGCCAGCGCGCAGTGCCGAGCGTACCGTCCCGGTGTCGGTTGCATGTATCTGGCCGGAATCTGTGTCCAGCAACCAGACGTAATCGGCTGCCATGTTTGGAAAATACGGTCCGAGTGCCTGGAGAAATGTTGTCTCAGGTATCACGAACCGCGCAAACATTAGCGACTCTGTCCGGTCGACGAACTCCGTGTCGTGGATGGTCCAGAACGTTGCTTCGGGATCAGTTCGCTCGTATATACCCGAGACTCTCACCGACACGTCTTCCCGAGCCGATTCCCAGAATGGAGCGGCAGGTATCAGGTCACCAACGACCAGGTCGAACTCGGCGGCGGCGTCAGCGTCCAACAGGGCATCGATGACCATAGACTCGCCGGGTGGCGCGGCCTCCGATACGACGACAGGCATCGCGCCTTCCGATACGCGAATCGAGTCAGCCAGGTCCGGTACGGTCATGAACGAGATTCGCCTGCAGTCACAGGCCAGCAGTGCGCCAATGCCGCGGGGATCTGGGTTGCCGTCCTCATCAAATCCCGGCACATCTTCCTCGCCGGATGCGATACCACTTGGCCTGCATGGACACTCACCGACCGGCACGAGTGGTGGCGGTTCGTTGACCAGGAAAGTCAGAGACTGAAGTGCGAGATATTCAGCAGTTGTGTAGCGATCCAGTCGGTCTATTACGGTGTCGCCGACTCGTTCCTTGAGGCGTTCGTCTTCCGATAGGCCGACCGGCGTCTGACCGGCTTTGATGAGCACGTCGAGTTTTGCCGGTTCGACGCGTTCAAGTGAACGGGCGAGTGCGACGTCACGCAGTGCTTCGAAGTAGACGACGGTTGTGGCGACTATCGCCACTGCAAGGGCGATGCCGAAGAAGACGGCAATTGTGAGCCGCAGGTTCTGTCCGGTTCGGCGAAGGCTTATTCGGAGCGAGGCCAGGAGCAAGGTTCAGGGCCGGAATCTGGTGGTGCGCATTGGTGAGGTTAGCGGTGTATGCCAATTGAGAGTTGTTAAGGGTAACGGGAGCACAGCACGAGTGAGTTTCGTGAGCGGGCATTGGATATTACCGATCACGCGATCTGTGGCTGAGGTTTAGGCCGTCGATGAGAGAACGGTTGCAGGGTGCCAAACGGATTCACCTGGTTTCGGTGGTGTTAGCGCGGTCGTTTTATGTTTGGCCGCATCCACTTGAATCCAGAATGCGTATTTATGTGCAGGGGAGTCGTGCCCAGTCCCCCCCTGCGCACACTCTAAACCGGGGACCGCCCCGTTCCCGGTGTTCTTCTACTCCGGCACGGCTCCCCTATTTTTCGATGCAGCAGGTGGCCGCGGTCTGACAACTTCAGGCTGCCTGGTTGCCCGAGGTGTCTGTGCCTGTTTCAGGTATGTCGCAGCGGCGGGAGAACTGGATGTTGGCAGTGGTGCCGTTCCCGTACTCGCTATCGATCCAGATCTTGCCTCGGTGCATCTCGACAATGCCCTTCACGATCACTAGCCCAAGCCCGGTTCCGGGGGCAGCGCGGGTTTCTTCGTTGTCGGCCCGGAAGAACGACGTGAAGAGCTGCTTCTGGTCCTCTTCGGAGATACCGATGCCCTGGTCTTTGACGGAGACATAGATCATCTCGTCATCTGCGTGCATCTTGACGAGTATCTCCTTCGATTCTGGCGAGTACTTCGATGCGTTGCTCATCAGGTTCGATACGATCTGGGCAATCCTGTCCCGGTCGGCAAAACAGGTAGCGATCTCGTCCGGCATCTCAAGGCGAACTGTCTGGCCCTTCTCATCCGCCAGCGGAGCGAAGCTTTCCTGCAGCTCTTCCACCATCTGGTTCATCTCGAACTCAG
>JAJCYX010000224.1 GCA_029262715.1 Chloroflexota bacterium | reverse complement strand
GCTAAGGCCCCGACGATACCCGGTCATCGTCGGGGCCTACTGACAGGCATAGCCTGTTTTTCAGTTGATGAGAAGCGAGCTTCGTTTTCTGTTGATGAGCGGCAGTCCGTGCCATCTGAGATTGGTCGCAGGCAGAGGATGTAAGAATGAAGTGCAAGGCGATGTCGAAAGTGCCACATCGCCTTCTCGCACAATAGCCAATCGCATTTAATGAAGCAGTTGGCGAAGCTCTTCGACATAGCCGGGGATTAAGGCAATGATCGGCGCCATTCTCTCCGGAATTTCCTGAAACGACGCGCCCCGTCGTGCCTCAAACCACTCTTTCCGTCCGTTCGCCTTGCCGGATCTAATCAACTCAACCAACCCGATCGAAAACATCAAATATATGGGTAGGTGCGTGAAAAATGCCCGGCGCACATCATCCCACTCCCCATCCCAGCCTGCATTTCGAAGACCGTTCTTATACATTTCGAAGATGGCCGGCTCATTTTGAGCAACCATTACCGCCTCATCAACCGACCAGGAAAACGCAGATCCCACGAGTACGCTCAGGTCGGTTCCGACCGGATCGGACGCCAATCCCGCCCAATCGACAGCCACTGTTTCGTGTTCAAGTGGGAAGAGATTTCGGGCATGGCAGTCGCCGAAGACTAGGCCGTGCGGCAGACCGGGCGAGACCTCGTGTAATTCCCCGAAGAGACTGTTTAGTTCGACTACGGACTTGATAGAAACATCCTGAAGTGCTGCCTGAAGAACTGGGTGAGAGCTGTTCTCACGTATAGAAGCAAACCTCTCTGAGAAAGTGCTTCCTATTGCGTTTCGCCTCGCCCGGTGACCGTCAACAGGTAGATTGAACGGCAACTTCGGTGGATCAACAATCATCCGGCCATTGAATTCTCCAACATGGAGCGCGACCTGCAAGTATTCATCCATCGTCCACGGCGGCTGAGGCGCGCTGCCGAGGTCTTCCAGCCAGATTAGCTTCACATCATTGCGAAGCGGATTTACACCGAAGCATTTTGCCGGTCTGAAAGGAACACCTAGATCGGTCATCAATCCAAGCTCGTAGACCTTCTCCTCCATTGCCGGATCATTCCACGAAGCGGCCACATTCGCTTCTTGCGATGAATCGATGATCTTCACAACGCAAGACCAGGTCACCGTTTTACCGCCTGAATCAGCCGCGCCCGAGCATCGGACTATCGCCAGTGTCCTCTGATCGTTGTGAACAGCGTCGATCTCCCGCCATGTCGGCTTGCCGATCACCGATGCCGCAGGATTTCCAAGGGCGTTTCTGACCACTAAGGCAATATCGCCGGTGCTGACACCATCAAGAATCGATTCGATGTTCGGATTCATTAGGTATGCCTGAAATTATGCCGCCACCAGAAATGTTTCCGGTTTGCGATACCAATCGATAGAAATCATACTCAATCAGTAGCGTGAGGCGTAATTTCAGGATATTAACGCATGTACTAGCGATCGGACCAGATGTATATCGCAAACAACGTACATGGGAGCTCAGGCCGAGATGACAGGTTTCCAGATGGATGGCGACCACAGGTGTCGATGTACTGAACCCGTGTTATCTGGACCCGCAAATCTCCGCCTAGTTAATCCCGCCCGACGCCCGTGGAGTGCGCTGTGGAAACAGACGGTCGAAGTTCTCCCAGATGCACCCGCTACGGTCACGCCTCGCTTTGTCAGCGGTTATCAGCAGCCACGGAGCGTGAGGGCCATCGAAGGCAGATGTCCGCGCCAGCCCCTCGCTAATGAACAGTTCGTCTATCGAATCACCGGAATCGGTGTACAGGTATCGAATCGGCGTGCCATTCGAATCGGTAGCCAGCGAACCCGCCTCCACCCTGAGCGTTCCTGAAACCAGTTCAGCCAGCCGGTCAGTCGCCTCTGCCACGCAGTTCTCCTCATCCGGTGCCACAAACACCCCGTAAAGCCGGAAAGGACCCTCAGCTGTCACAACCGTCTCCGGTCCCGTGACCTCAACCACCTCCACCGCCCTGCACTGCTCGCACCGCAGCGAAGTGCGGCCGCCAGTCGAACCGGTGCTCACATAAGACAACGCCGTCGGCGTCGGTGGAACCGCTGTTGCGGTCGGAGCCTGGCTTAGCGTCGCAGGAGCCGCGATCGATGTTCCTGGCTGGTCGGGGCTACAAGCAGCGACAACACCGATCAGCATCACCGCTGCGGCAAACAGGATTTTTCTCGGGTTGTTGATCAGGTATTTCGTCCGATTTGACTTGTGATTGCAGCCACGTCCAGCACGTTCCACATCAACTACTACGTCCATCAAAGGGTAATCGCTCGCCAGCAATTCTGGCCGTTCCTGCGCATAGCAGCCTGATTACCGCGTAAGATACCGCTACGAAAAACATGAGTGCAACGGAATGGTGAAGTGAAGATCCTAATCCGAGACGGCGACTGGTGGCTTGGCGAGCAGTTGGCATCTGCGTTGGGCGACGACGGACACCTTACAACCGTTTTGCCGTACAGCACGGTGATCGGTCACGATGAATCGACCGACACGCTGGTTGACGGGTACGACGCACTGGTCGTGCTCGGCTACAACAATGGCCCGACCGATTCGACAGACCCGAGTGAGGCCATCGACCGTTCCACCCGCCAGCTATACAACCTGCTGAATGCGGCATCAGACGCCGGTGCGAAGCGCTGCATCTACATAAGCACCTTAAAGCTGTTCAGCGATTACGAAGAGAACCTGACTGTCACCGAGAAGTGGCGCAGTCTGCCACCGACCGACGACGCGCAGTTGCTGGCGACTCACCTCGGCGAAATGGTTTGCCGGGAGTTCGCACGAGACCGTCGGATCCAGGTAGCGACAATCAGGCTCGGGTTCCCGCTCTTGCAAGGTGATAGTGCGAAGGCGCAGGCATCTGGCGAATCGGCAGCGGTTGCAGGTGTTGACGCTGTGGAGGCGATCAAACGGGCGCTGACCGCAGACTCGTTGGCGCAATGGCAGGACATCCATGTGCAGTCACAGGTGGAAAACCAGCGTTTCCTGATGCACGCAGCAAAAGAGTTGCTGGGATGGACCTAGGTGGGCGGTGCGGCCGCGTTTTCGTTGTGTCATCCCGACCACGGGGTACCCGCTTGCGGGTCGAGGGATCTGACCGAATTAGCAAGGACACCCGAGAGATTCTGATCGAGTTCAGAATGACAGACCTCACATATCCAACTCTCTCCCACAAACAGACGTTGAACTCAACCGGAGATAAACGATGAAAGTTCTGATTCTTGGCGGAAACGGCATGCTCGGGCCCTGGGTCATCAAGGCTCTAGACGAACGCCACGAAATGCTGGTCACCGACATCACTGAGAAGCCCGATGGCCTGAAGCACGACTACCTACAACTTTCGGCAGATGACCTTGATGGCGTCGTTCGAGCAGCAGAGGGTGTGGACTGCATCGTGAACCTTTCTGTGCTCAGACAAGACCGCAAACTTGCGTTCGATGTCTCGACTCGCGGCAACTACAACATGATGGTCGCAGCGCGGACACACGGCGTCGGGAGAGTCATCAACACCGGCCCGCACTACCAGCTCGCCGGCCCGCAATATGAAGAGTGGGACCACGACCTCAACCCTGACATGCCGCCAGCGCCGGGTACTCGCCTCTATGCGCACTCGAAGGCGTTAGGCCAGGAGATTGTGCGCGTTTTCTCCGAACGCCACGGCATCACGGCGCTGACGCTCCTCTACTACAACATGAAGCACACGTGGAATCTCGGAGGCCCCGAGAAGGAGCCCGACTACCACGATGACATGACGCCGTACTCAACGGCGTGGCCGGACTGCGGCACTGCGATCCAGTGCGCGGTCGAAGTACCCGAAGAGCGACTCGCCTCAAACTGCGAGACGTTTTTCGTGTTCCCTGACATCCCACACCGAAAGTTCCGCAACGACAAGATAACGCGGGTCCTCGGCTGGCGACCGCGCTACCACGTAGAGGCTCTCTGGAACAAAAAGATGCGCACCCCACCATCAGGCCGCCACGGAGCGTAGTCGCAGCAAGCTGCGGTTTCGTTGTGTCATCCCGACCGCAGCGGAAGGATCTGCCGTCATCACACGGTCACCCGAGAGATTCTGAATCAAGTTCAGAATGACAAGCCGGGCACTCTTCGACAAGCTCAGGATGGAAACTACCCTTCGTCCTGAGCCAGCGCCCGTCATTCGAAGTTCTTGCGCAACTCAATGTGGTCCGGATCGGGCCAGTTGACGCAAACAAACCCCGGCAGGCCAAGGCTCTCCCACAGCTCAGCGGGATCGATATCCACTCGTGACGCAACATACGCAGAGATGATTGTGCCGTGTGACACCACCGCCATGTCGCCCGGTTGCGAGTACTGCTCAGCGTCGTGTAGCGCCTTATCGAATCGTTCGACAGCGCTGGACACCGTCTCCGATCCATAGATCAGTTCATCTGGACTTCGCAACGCCTCGCCTATCCGTCGAGAAAACTCATCCTTGCTGGTGAACCGTTCGTTCTCGCGGTGCTGCTCATTGAATCCCGGGTCCATGCTCAGTGTCAGGCCAGTGATATCTGTGATCGCTTCAGCCGTCTGCATCGCCTTCTGCTCGGCACTTGTATGTACCGAAGCAGGCTTCATCGCGGCGATCGCAATCGCAAGCTTCGAAGCACGACTTTCGCCCTCCGGGCTGAGCACCCAGCTGTTGGCAGGTTCGTCTTCATCAATTTGTGGCAACGAGTGCTTTATGAGAATGAGTTGTCCCATGTCGCATATTCTAGATCAATCGACCTGCACTCAGCCAGAAATGCTTTTGCGCCTATCAGGCAGATGCAAGAGCCAACTCATACAACTCCAGCTTCCCTCTTCAAAAACGCGATCACGCGCTCTGCCACCTCCTCGTCAGGATCTTCTTGTAAGAAGTGACCCGCACCCTCCACCACCCGGATTCGGCCGTTTTCAAGTGCGCGGACGAGTACTTCACGACTCACCTTGTCACCGACCTGCAGGACGCCGAAGCGCTGTTTGTGTACAAGGTGAATGGCGAACGGCTGCCTCATCTCGGCTCTCCGCTGCGCCTGGCCGTTCCGGGCACCTACGGCTACAAGTGGGCGAAGTGGTTGACCGAGATCAAGCTGACGAAAGGTTTCATGCCCGGCTACTGGGAGAAGCGCGGCCTGCCAAAGAGAGGCCAGGTAGGAGACATCTGGTAGGCCGCAAGCGGCGTTTTCCGGTGCGTCTGGGGCGGTCAGCAAGAAGCTGAGCGGTGCGGGTGTCACGAGCTCTTTCTGAGACAGGTTGTCGCTCCGTAAGGCGGCGACGGGCTTGGCTGGCTCTGAGCATGGAGGCGGTATACTGCCGGATCATGCCACGATTCCGAGGTCTTCTTTCAGGCTCGAACGAGCAGCCGGAAGTGATCGCGCTCGAAAAGATCGCCGAAGCGCAGCGCTCGGGCGCAACTCAATTCGATCTTATTCAGCTCGGCCTGCGCGAGCTGCCGCGTGAGATCGGAACCCTTGTGGAATTGACTAAACTGAGACTGTGGCAAAACGAACTGAGTGAACTACCACGAGAGTTCTTTAACCTCACTGCGCTGACCACCCTTTACCTAGGGAATAACAGGTTGAGCGAACTGCCGGTGGAGATCTGGAATCTCACAACCCTGACTGACCTTAGCCTGTGGGGCAATGGCCTCCACTTGCTGCCGCCCGACATTGGAAATCTCAAACAGCTGACTGACCTGGACCTCGATCGTAACAACCTCAGCGATTTGCCATCGGAGATCGGGAACCTGACAAAGCTGACCGAACTGGAACTCAGTGGTAACCGCCTGACCCAGTTGCCACCGGAGATCGGGAACCTCACGGCGCTGACCGAACTGGACCTCCGTGGTAACAGCCTGAGCGAGCTGCCGCCGGAGATCGGAAAACTCACGGCGCTGACCGATCTCATACTGGACGACAATCCGCTCAAATCACCGCCACAGTCGATCATCGAGCAGGGCACCGACGCCATTCTCGACTTCCTCAGGGACAGATCCGAAAAGGAGGAAGCCAACTGGACATCGAAGCTCGTGGTCGTCGGTGAGGGCGGAGTCGGTAAGACCAGCCTGCTGCGGGCGCTGAAAGGCGAACCTTTCGTCGTAGACCTCGAGACGACCCACGGAATCGCAGTCGAGAACCTTGAGTTAGAGCATCCCGACCAACCTGACACCACGATGGACCTGCGGACGTGGGACTTCGCCGGTCAGCAGATCAATCACGCCACTCACCAGTTCTTCCTGACAGACAGATCGCTTTTTCTGCTGGCGTGGAACGCACGTCATGGATTCCAGCAAGGGCGTATCAGCTACTGGCTCGACACCATTCATGCGCGGGCACCGGAAGCGCCGGTAATTATCGTTGCAACACACACTGACCAGAGCGCCGCTGAGATTCCAATCTCAGACTTGAGAGCGAAGTTTCCGCAGGTTGTCGGCTACTACACAGTCAGCAATAGGGACGATGTCGGCATTACTGAACTGCGAACAGCCATCCAGTCAGAAGCGGCAAAACTGCCGCTGATGGGCGACCAGTGGCCAGCAACATGGCTTGCGACTCAACGCGCAGTCAATGACCTCAATAAACGGCGGATCACTCCCGCCAGGCTGAAAGAGA
>JAJCYX010000223.1 GCA_029262715.1 Chloroflexota bacterium | reverse complement strand
TTCGCTCTCGCTCAGGACGAAGGGTTAGCGCGCCGTGCACCCTGAGCACCGACCCTCTACCTACCTCGCCAGCCACGTCTCAGCAACGTCAATGCAACGCATGAAGCGCACGTCCTTGTACCCTTTGATATGCCGCACCAGCCGGTCCAGTGCTTCCAGCCGGGCGAAACGGCCCGTCGTGTGCGGGTGCATCGTCAGCATGAACATCCGCCCGGCCTTATACGCGCCATCAAACTCCCACTGCCACGCCGTCAGGACATCATTCGGCGTGTTGATTGGCGCAGTGCGGCCCGCTACCGGTGTGTACGTGTAGTACGGCGCATCATCCAGCGACCAGTGAACCGGCAGCTCAACCATTTGCTTCTCCGGCTCGCCGACGAAATACGGAATGTCATCACCCATCAGGCTCGAGTCGTAGACAAACCCGCGCTCATGCATCAGGTTGAGTGAATCAGGTGATAGCTCCCATGATGGCGACCTGTAGCCGAGCGGCCGCTCACCGGTGATCTGTTCGAGAATCTCGGAGCCGTGGTCCAGTATCTCGCCCTCATCCTGTCCCGGTTTAAGCGCTGACGGCGGCTCATGCATATAGCCGTGATGAGCAATCTCGTGTCCTTCCTCAGCGATTCGGCGCACCAACGCTTCGTTCCGCTCAGCAACCCAGCCTGGAATGAAAAACGTAGCGGGAATCGAAAGACTGGCGAGCCAGTCAAGGATGCGCGGTGTGCCAACCTTTGGCCCGAACTCGCCCATCGAGATGACGCTGGGATGATCCGCCAGCTCAGGATTGCGAAACATCGTCGCGGTCGGCCCATCAATGTCGAAAGTGAGCGTCACGACGCACTGCGTACCGTCATGCCAGGTCGTTGTCATGGTCTTCTCCTGCGTAGCGGACTCAGATCGCATCGATCATAATGCCGCCCAATGCTGCAACTCCGACAACTGTCCACGGCGGCAGTTTCCACACCGCCAGCAGTCCAAGCAACACGACGCCAAGCGCAAAGTCCTCAGCATTGCCAATAGCGGACGTCCAGACTGGATCGTACAGCGCCGCAAGCAGCAAGCCAACGACAGCAGCGTTCACTCCCAGCATTGCGTTGCGGAACGGTGCGTTCGAACGGAGCCTGTCCCAAAACGGCAGACCGCCCCAGATGAGAAGGAACGACGGCAGATAGATCGCTCCCAGGGCGAAGAGGCCGCCGAGCCAGAGTGCGGGGGCGAAATTTATCGATGAGCCCAGGAATGCAGAGAAGGTGAACAACGGTCCCGGCACTGCCTGCGCAGCGCCGTATCCGGCAACGAAGCTGTTTTGGTCGATCCAGCCCGGCTCAACCACTTCTGCTTCGAGCAGTGGCAGCACGACGTGCCCGCCGCCGAACACCAGCGACCCTGAGCGGTAGAAGCTGGCGAACAGTTCCACCCAGCTGTTGGATACGGTTTCAGATGCGATCGAGACGGTGATGAGCAGGATGGCAAACAGGGCCAGTGATCCGATTCCGAACGCACGGCCGAAACGAGGTTTACCTTCGTCCGGTTGATCGGTTTCTTGCCGCAAAACGAGCCAGCCAAGAACTCCACCTGCGACTATCACAACGATCTGCCAACCTGCACCCGGAGCAAGCAGCATCGCAACCGCCGCTGCAATCGCGAACGTTGCACGGGTACGGTCAGGAGCGAGGGTCTGTGCCATGCTCCAGACGGCGAGTGCAACGACCGGGACGACTGCGATCTTTAGACCTCGGAGCCACGCTGCGTCCGAGATGTCGTCGACTGTGCTGATGCCGTATGCGAAGAGGATCAGGAGTATTGCAGACGGCATGGTGAAGCCAAGCCACGCTAGGAATCCGCCGAGCTTGCCTGCTCGCAATGTGCCGATCGCAATTCCCAGCTGACTGCTTGCGGGCCCGGGCATCAACTGGCTCAGTGCCAGTAGATCGGCGAACGTGCGGTCGTCAAGCCATTTGCGGCGCGTGACGTATTCGGCCTTGAAGTAGCCGATGTGCGCGACCGGCCCACCGAACGACGTGACACCGAGACGCAGAGCGGTGAAGAACACCTCCGCGAGACGCGCAGGGAGGTTTGCCGACATTGCAGTGTCTGGCTGAGCAGGCTGAGCATGATCGGTGTCCCCGTGCTGAACCAAATGATCTCCTGTGGCGAGTTAGTGCTCGGCGAAACGGTCGTCACTTTCGCGGCAACAACGACCCCATATTCGGTTCTGCCATCAACTACTAGACTCCACGTCTCCGGGTGTCGATAGCACAACTGTCCGCCGGTCCAACGCTCGCGGCATCACAAACGCCATCTATTCAACATCCGCCCGTGACACACCGGATAACGCCGCACGCTGCCTAAATCTGCTCAACGGCTACCGAGCCGCCATTTTCTGCCGACTCGTAGATGGCAAGCACCGACGCCATGTTGCGAAGCGCATCGTCCGGCGGGAACTCCGAGCTTTTACCATTTAGCACGCTCTCTGAGAACTCATCGAACTGCACCTGGAAGCGGTACGGGCCGGTCATCTCCAGAACCTCTGGCTCGGCATCGCCACGGGTCACCGTCACTGGCGAATCCTCGCCGAAAGCATCATCAACCGAGATAGTGCCGTTGGTTCCGATCACCTCAAGCACGCGCTGCCCCGGTCCCTCCGTGCTGCTCCATACGTACGCCACCGCGCCATTCGGAAACTGCAAGAAACCGTTCATTGTGGTATCGACCTCGATGCCGTTGCTCTTGCGGTCAAACGCAAACGCATGCGTCGGCTCAGCGCTCATGGCATACCGCACCGCGTACACGGCGTAGCACCCGGCATCCATCATGCTGCCGCCCGCAAGCTCCTTGCTGAGGCGAATGTTCGCCGGGTCGTCGACAAAGAACGAAAGTCCAGCCTCGAGACGAATGATGTCTCCGATATCGCCATCAGCGACGAGCTTACGAACTGTGCGCATTTGCTTGTTCCAACGAGGTGTGAATGCCTCGACAAGCACGACGTTGTTGGCTGCTGCTGCGGCCTTCATTTCACGGGCTTCGGCCATCGTCGCTGACAACGGCTTCTCGCACAGGACGTGCTTGCCAGCCTCAGCAGCCTTGATGGTCCATTCGTGGTGCATCGAGTTCGGAAGCGTATTGATGACGGCGTCGATCTCGTCGCTGTCGATCATCTCCTGGTAGCTGCCGAACGCCAGCGGAATGCCGTGCTCTTTGGCAGCAGCCTCGGCGGTCGCAAGGTTGCGGCTGCTCACGGCAACGATCTCGGAGTTGTTCGAAGTCTTCGCACCCGGCACGTGAGCGGTAAAGCCGATGCGCGCCGTGCTGATAAGTCCGTATCTAACCTTGTCCGGCATGTTTCTTTCCTTTAGTTGTGTAGGTGCTTGTTCGGTCGTTTTCCAGGGGTTCACGGGGCGTCGTTGTGCGACTGCGGTTGCGCCGTTCGGGCCAGCGCTACTCACGCTATCTGCCATGCT
>JAJCYX010000222.1 GCA_029262715.1 Chloroflexota bacterium | reverse complement strand
CGCATCTCTTCTAGTGCAGACCAACAACATGTCGAGAGCGCCGGGACCTCGCCTACTGACAACGGCAAGGTTCGTAGTCGACGTTATGTCGCGTGACTCTTTGATGCCGGAAGGAAATGGAATACGCAGTATTCAGAAAGTCCGATGGATGCATGCGGTCGTGCGTAGGCAATTTACGAAAACAGGGATTTGGGACCCGGCAAAGGGAGTTCCTATAAACCAGGAGCATCTAGCCGGTACCCTAGTCGCCTTCTCTCAAGTAAGTATTGATGCGCTGATCAAAATGGGAGCCCGCATTTCAGCGCCCGAACAGGCAGCTTACTTGCATCATTGGGCCGTAATCGGGTATTTGCTTGGCATCAAGGACGAATATTTGCCGCACACTGTTGTCGATGCCCGTTCACTCACCGTGGCCATACGACATCGGAACCATCGCTCTTCAGAAGTAGGACAACGACTGATGTCGGAGTTGATGGATTTCGCTCAGTCCAGGTTCCCCCCTCTTGCGAGAGGCATGCCTAACGCATTAGTGCGTTATCTCGTGCCCGGGACTGCTGATTTGCTGGGAGTGCCGAAAACTGGCCGCTCGCGTCATTTGGTTTCTTTGCTTCGGTTGGGATTCTCGATACGACACCGAGTCAACAGAGTCTTGCCTGTAACGCGTGCTCTTGATTTTTACAACCGGCTAATTTTTATAAAGACCCTTCTGTGGCTTGAAACTCAACTTGGCCGACGTTCGTTGATACAAACGAGCGTAACCAATATCGGCGCCGATCAATGACACGCCTGTTATGAATCTCCCGCGAATACTATCTGTCGCAGCTGCACCGGTACTGGTGCTGGTAGCTATTGCGTGTGGTTCGGACGCCACCGTAATTACATCGACTAGTACAGGCCCTGCCGCAGCCGAACTAGCGACTGGCACGCCGTCGGAACAATCAGACAGCACGTCCGGAACTGCGCCATCGGTAGCTCCGGGCGGCGATGAATCAATCCCAGCAGATCCGGTCGAGCGTCAGGCTTACCTGGACACTGTGCAGCGCATGATGGATGTCATCTCACCGACGGCCAGGATGCTAGGAGGTCTTGCCATCCAGATCTCGACTGCCGAGGACGGTGCGCCAGGTTTCGTAGCGCAGGCCAGGGTTTCAAAAGACACCGTCGCCCTGGCTCTTGACACTATCGCCGCGCTGGACCCTCCTGCTGACCTGGAAGAATTGCATTCCACGATACTAGAATCCATCTCATCTTATCTGGATGCGTCTGATGTTTTGGTCTCGGATTCGGAGTTCACCTTCGATGCTTACTCGGAATTTCAGTCCCTGATGTCGCAAGCTGGAGGTCAGTTCCATGACGCCTCCTCGCTTCTAGCGGATGCCCAGAGATAGAATGTCCATGTTGCGAGTAGAAATACAGAACAAGACCGCTCTGACCCGTTCTAACGAACACTGCTGGTGCCGTTGAGCCCCCCAACGAAAAACCTGATCCGACTAATAGTTGTCACCTGGCTTCTGCTTGGCCCGGTCCTGGTCACACATTTGTGGGCTGAGGGCCAACACACGACACCGCAGCAACTGGCGGCGCACTCCATCGCACTTGAAGCGGCGTCGCTCGCCGACGCCAGATCCACGGAAAGTGTTGCGCCTCAGCATCATTACCAGGTGACTCCTGGCTTAGAAAACTCTCTCACAGGCGTTCACACCGTTTCTATAACGGTAGCTGTTCCTGATTCTCCGATCTCGCAGCCCACTGCCGCTATTGACGCTGACATCAGCCCATACAACTTGGGACTTGCCAGTGCTACAGTCCCGCCTCCTCCTCTTCCCCCGCCAACCCTGTAGCCGTCGGGTTAGGCAGGAACTGGTCTGTTTTCGTACTTTCCTGAAGTTCTCCGTACCGACGCGTGTAATCATCGCGGACCGCGTTTGCGCTAGTTCTGAAACTTCTTACCTGGGTATTTTGGTCCCGCAGGTACTCAATTCTATATTCGCATTTTTGGAGGCATAAAGTGGTCAAACAAAGAAATTTCCGATATTTAACGTTCCTGTTCGCCATATTGATGATGACCGGCGCTGCTGTGTCCTGCTCAAGCTCAGAACCTGAAGAACAAAACTTCAGGATTACAGTTAGGGACGGCGAGCCTTCTGGTGGAGTTCAAACTTTTGAGGCCAAGCAAGGTGACACGGTTCTGATCCGTTACGGAACGAATGTCACGGGCAATTTTCACATTCACGGATATGACATAGAGACTGAAGTCGTCGCAGGTAGGGAGCGCGTCGAGATTTTCCTGGCGGAAACAACGGGAAGGTTTGAAATCGAGCTGGAAGAACTGGAGGAAACGGTGGCCTGGTTAGAGGTGCAACCCAGGTAATCGGTATTTCGGGCTCGATTTCGAAAGGGAAACGACCGGATGAGTTCTTCAAGACTTAAAACAGCCGCTGCCGTGATTCTGGCAGGCTCTTTGTTCCTGGCAACGTCAGCTCGGGTCTCAGCGCACGGATTCGGAGCGCGATACGACTTACCGGTGCCTCTATCGCTGTACGCGTTTGGGGCGGCAGCGGCGGTGGCGCTTTCTTTCGTCATTGCCGGAGTGTTCGTCAAAGCGAGGCGTTCCCCGGATGCCTATGGTCGGCTGAACCTGCTTGAAGTACCAGTCCTGCGCCCGCTGTTCAGCCCACCTGTGGCCTGGTTGCTCACAATAATCGGCGTCGGGGCGTTGTTCGCAGTGATCGTGGCAGGCTTCGCGGGAACACCGATTCCAAGCCGCAACCTAGCGCCCACCGTCGTCTGGGTCCTCTGGTGGGTCGGGTTCGCATATCTTTCCGCACTTGTCGGCAATCTGTGGGTCGCTGTCAATCCCTGGAGCGGACTGTTCCTGGTCCTAGAAAAGGCGTATCGCCGGATCATGCTGGGCGGGACACTTTCCCTGAACCTGCCGTATCCGGCCGAATGGAAGCGCTGGCCCGCAGCTATTTTGTTCCTGGTATTTGCCTGGTTGGAATCTGCGTTCACTGGCGCTTCTAGCCCGGCGGCAATTGCC
>JAJCYX010000221.1 GCA_029262715.1 Chloroflexota bacterium | reverse complement strand
ACCGCGAGTTCCAGGAGCATCTTCGTCGTTGAATAGACGCAGTGGTACTTCCGCCTGGACCACTTGAGCAATGTTTACTCGCATGAAGTCCACATGCAGCAAGTCCCCGGAAACCGGGTGGACGGCAATCTCGCGAACCAGTGTGACGGCGTCTTCTCCACCCTCAACCTTGACCGTAACCGGAGTAGTGGCACCGGCCTGCCTGAGCGTAGACCTGAGCTCCCGATCTGCAACCTGGAGAGAAAGTGGCTCTTTACTCTGTCCATATACATGCACAGGAACGAGTCCTGAACGACGGAGCGCCTTGTTTTTCTTACCAAAGGTGGTTCGAGGGTGAACTGAAATTGAGATCGTGTCTGCCATGTGACTTGTACGCGTAACTACAGGATTATGTTGATTGAGGAGAAGCTGAATGCGCACGCTCTGGATACGAATCGCAGGAGCAATCCCTGTGACCCGTAGAGCAGCGTTCAGCTCAACCTTAAAATTCTACCATGCAACGGGAGTCGATTGTTCTAGAGTTGCGTGACCGATCTCTAATCGGTTGTGGCGGCGACCGCTCTGTGACGCGTGCATCCAGTGCCCGGGTATTTGCTGACCAATATGGTCAGGTATTTGCTAGCAGGTGTATACTTTTTATGTCTGCAAGTTGCAACTGAGCCCGAATTCAATCTGCGATTCCGCTTGTTCCGGTCACACGAATCTTCTTAAATGCCATGCTGATCCCAATGAAAGTCGACTACGGGGTCCGAATGCTTGTCTATCTGGCACTCCGGCCAGAGGGCACTTTCGCTTCGACATCGGAAATCTCATCTGCGCGGCACATACCCGAACCGTATCTCCTACACATCTGCTCCGAACTCCAGAAAGCCGGAGTGATTGAGTCTAGACGCGGTCCTCAGGGCGGACACAAGCTTGCGAAGCCTGCGGACGAGATCACTGTCACTGATGTGGTGAATTCGCTGGACTACTCGTTGGCGCCTCTCAGTTGCGTTGACCACGCCGATGATTGCGAGCTCTCCGATTCATGCACGCAGCGAGAGATGTGGAGTGATGTTGAAAAACTTCTTCTCACTCACCTGGACTCAGTTCGGGTTTCTGATCTC
This sequence comes from Chloroflexota bacterium, assembly GCA_029262715.1. Classification (GTDB taxonomy): domain Bacteria; phylum Chloroflexota; class Dehalococcoidia; order Lucifugimonadales; family Lucifugimonadaceae; genus JAJCYX01. Next base: position 5,391 of record JAJCYX010000221.1, on the reverse strand, counting down.
GCTGGGAGAGAAAAGAACGAGGTCGCTGTCCCAGTTACAGCAGGCTTCTCAACCACCTGTTGAAGCCATCTTGGGAATCGCATGAATCTCTTGCACATCTAATCTTGTGCGCAACGAGACTCAAGAATGCCGACAGGTCACCAAATCGTGGCCGATACCAGTTCCAGTCACGTGATCTACATAAGACAGGACTGTGACACAGGTTTAGAATCGATAACTGAATTTAGAAATAGCTGAGGATCCGGGTCAGATGACAGAACAGAAATCACTAACGCCTCTCACGCCGACGCAGGTACAGCGGTACAGTCGCCACCTGATCATGCCGAACGTGGGTAGCGTTGGACAGCGAAAGCTCATAGACGGCAAGGTGCTGGTGATCGGAGCAGGTGGACTAGGCTCTCCGATCTCGCTCTACCTTGCGCTTGCAGGCGTCGGCACGATTGGAATCGTTGACTTCGACACGGTCGACGTTAGCAATCTCCAGCGCCAGATTCTGCATACAGACGCAGATGTGGGTCGCCCCAAGGTTGAGTCGGCAAAAGAGACTCTGCTTGCGCACAACCCCGATCTGAATGTGCAGATTCACGAAGAGCCGATCAATTCGGCTAACGCGATGCAGATCATCTCCGACTACGACATCGTCGTGAACGGAGCCGACAACTTTTCAACTCGCTATCTAGTGAACGACGCGGCGTATCTTGCGGGTAAGCCGCTCGTGGATGGCGCAATTCTTGTGTTTGACGGTCGGGCTACAACGTATCTGCCTGGACAGGGCTGCTACCGCTGCATGTACCCGGACCCGCCGCCTCCAGGTGAAGTGCCGAACTGCTCAGAAGCAGGCGTGATCGGTGCATTGCCCGGACTGGTCGGATCAATCCAGGCTCTCGAAGTGATCAAGCTGATACTCGGAATCGGCGAGACGCTGACGGGCCGGCTGCTCATGATCGACGCCTTGAGCATGGAGTTCACGGAACTCAAGGTTCGAAAAGATCCGAATTGCAAACTTTGCGGAGATAACCCGGAAGTTACGGAGTTGATCGACTACGATGTGTTCTGTGGGGTTGTGATTCCTCAGACCATCGAGGAACGTGATCAACAGCCGATCATGGCTGATGACTAGAGTTCGTTGCTAAATCGAACAGGCCCCGGTACTGAAATGACCGGGGCCTGTTTGCTGTCAAAGGGACATTGGGCCAGACAACAGAAAGACGGATGAAGTGAGCCTACAGGCCGCACCAGTTAGCGCTTTGAAAGCGGACATGATCGACGCTATCGGCAATACGCCGCTCGTTGAGCTTACGAAGCTGAGTCCTGATCCAGCGATACGGATCTTTGCCAAGGTCGAATCGGGCAACCCGACCGGAAGTGTCAAAGACCGAACAGCCAAGTATCTAATCGGAGATGCTGAGCGCCGAGGTCTGCTCAAACCGGGCGGAACAATTCTCGAACCTACATCCGGGAATACAGGCCTTGGCCTTGCGATGATTGCGAGTGTGCGCGGCTACAAGATGACTGCCGTGATGCCGGCCAGTGTTCCTCGGGAACGAGTCGATCTGCTTAAGGCGTACGGGGCGCAAATCGAGTTCTCGGATGCCGACAAAGGAACCAACGAGTCGATCATCCTGGCGAAACAGCTAGCGGACGAAAACCCCGACTATTTCATGCCATACCAGTACGGCAATGAAGCCAACCCCCGCGCTCACTACGAAACCACTGGACCTGAGATCGCACGTGACCTCCCAGATGTTGACATTTTTGTCGCTGGTCTCGGCACTGGCGGGACGTTGATGGGCGTTGGCCGGGCGCTGAGAGAGCACAACCCGAACATCAAGATCGTTGCCGCGGCTCCGCACCCCGATGACAAGGTCCAGGGCCTTCGCTCAATCGAGCACGGCTTCATTCCACCGATCTTAAATCTCGATGCTCTTGATGGGCGAATCATGATTGAGGGTGAAGAGGCGTTCTACTGGACCAGGCGTTTGCTGACTGAAGCTGGAATCTTTGTTGGGGTCTCTTCAGGCGCAACATTTGGAACGGCGTACAAGCTGGCTGACCGTATGAGCAAAAACGGTGAGAGCGGCAAGATCGTCGCAATGTTCGCTGATGGTGGCTGGAAGTATCTATCCACCGGCATCTACAACCAGAACTTCCAGTTCGATCAGAAAGAAATCGAAGGCAAGACCTGGTGGTAAAAGACTGAAGTTTTCGCACACTGCCTCAAAGCGCGTGACCTACCTCATGTAGCCGGGGCCGCGTCCTGCCTGCCACACGTGCGCCCTTGCTACATCCTCATCTAGATCCACGCCCCAGCCAGGCTTAGTCGGGATCTTGATCACACCTTCCTGGATATCGAGCGCACCGCCGGTCAGGTCGTCCTTCCAGGGCACATCGTCGATATCGATCTCCATTATTCGGACATTCGGCAACGTAGCGCAGAGGTTCAGCGAAATCATCGTCGACAGGTGCGAATAGTAATTGTGCGGCGCAATGTTCAGCTCGTAGCTCTCAGCTGCCATAGCAACATCACGAGATCGCGCGAATCCGTTCCATGGAACATCAATCTTCACCGTGTCCATCGCACGCGCCTCGAAGTACGGCCTGTAGTCGCGTAGCCCGAACAGGTTTTCACCTGAGGTGATTGGCACACTTGTGGAGTTCTTGACCTCAGCCAGTCCCTCCGGCTCGTACATATCGACCTCAATCCACATCATGTTGAACTGCTCAAGGATGTCGCAGATCTGGCGCGCAGCGAGCGGCTTGAAGTTGAAGTTCAGGTCGAGCGCAATCTCGACGTTCGGTCCTGCGCCTTCCTTGAAAGTGCCGATGTACTCCTCGACATGTCTAAGTAGTGCTGGGGTGATGTTCTGATCAGTCGTGCCGGAGCCTCCACCGAATCCGGCGAAGTAGGTCTCCGCGGGATCACCAGGGAACACAATGTTGGTCTTCAGTGCATTGAATCCCCTGTCCCGAACCTCCTGTCCGAGCCGCCGAACATCGCCCATCGACTTGATCGGAGGAACCCCAATCAGTTCGTGACTTCGTGCGCGAGACGTTCCGCAGTGCGACCAGTAGACCTGCTGAGAATCACGGGTCGGGCCGCCGAAAAATGAGTAGACCGGCATACCAGCGGCCTTGCCTTTGATGTCCCACAGCGCAAGCTCAATACCTGCAATCGCTTTTGCAGCGATGCCGCCGGGACTCTGGCGCGCAACTCTGTACATGTCCCAGTAGCGTTGCTCAACCGGCAGCGGGTTCTTGCCCATCAAGATCGGCTCGAAATCCGTCACGGCCCCGGTAACGCCGTATGGATTGCGTCCATCTGACATTTCGCCGTATCCGGTTATTCCTTCGTCCGTCCGGACCGCGACGTATTGCCACGGACGCCAGCCTGCATCAACGACAAATGTTTCGATTCCAGTGATCTTCATTTCAGGGTCCCACCAGTCAGTCATATGGAAAGCCGATTGGCCGTGTCAGCTGGCGCTGAAGAACTGCCAGATGCGGGAATCCTAGCACGGGATTTGAATGTTTCGTGATGCCCGTACGGGCGTCACGAAAGATCAGCCGCGATAGCGATTTGCGATGGGCAGCCTGCGATCGCGACCGAACGCCAACTGCGTAATCTTTGGCCCCGGAGGAGACTGCCGCCGCTTGTATTCGTTGATATCGATCAGGCGCGTAAGCCGTCTGACGGTCGCCTCATCTGCGCCTGACTTACCCAGAACGCGTTCTGATTTGACGATCTCGTCTGACGATTTTAGGTCTACCACGTACAGGTCCAGGATCCGGTCCAGCACTTCGTACGGCGGCAGGCTGTCTTCGTCCAACTGGTCCGGGCGAAGCTCCGCGCTGGGCGGTTTCTCGATGACCGAGTCGGGAATTGGGCTTCCCAGACCGACGGCATTTCGATATCGACTCAGCTCATAGACCAGAGTCTTTGGAACATCTTTGATCACCGCGTACGCACCCGCCATGTCGCCGTAGATTGTGGCATAACCTGTCGCCATCTCCGACTTATTACCGGTCGTCAACACAAGCCAGTTGAACTTGTTGGCAATGGCCATCATCGTCGTGCCACGAACTCGAGACTGTGTGTTCTCTTCCGCCACACCCGGTTCTGTGTTTTCGAAAACAGGCTCCAGCATCTCTTCAAAGCCCTGGTGTGCTGGCTCAATCGGCAGGTTCCAGAGTTGTATGCCCAGCCGACGCGCAAGCTCTTCAGCATCCGTCACGCTACCTTCAGAGGAGTAGCGAGACGGTAATGCGACTCCCGTTACGTTTTCGGCACCGAGCGCGTCGACAGTGATCGCAGCAACAATGGTTGAATCGATGCCACCAGAGAGTGCAATCGCAACCTTCTTGAACCCTGTCTTACGAACGTAATCGCGTGTTCCAAGAACAAGTGCTTGATAGACGCACTCAAGTTTCGACGGCTGTTCAAGAGGTGGCTGAGGTAACTCCGGTAGACCGGCAGAGCTGGCCGAGTGATCGAGTTCCAATGCTCGCAACGGCCCAAACCGTGTCGAGAGTTCGGGTGTTTCAATAAGCTCAGAGCTAGAAGCTCGGACACGTTTGACGAGATCGGTGTCGAGGTCGATGGCAAATACCGACTCCTCGAACGACGGGCCGATGGCGATCACTTCGCCCTCGGGGTCTGCGACGATGCTCGCCCCGTCGAAGACAAGTTCGTCCTGTCCACCAACCTGGTTTACGTATACAGCGAACGCACGATTTCGCTTCGCCAGGCCCGTGACGATCTCGGTACGCCATTCCTGTTTGCCTATCCAGTATGGAGAACCGTTGATATTCAGAACGACCTCAGCCTCACCGGCTGAACACTGGTACTCACTCGGCCCAATCTCTTCCCAGATGTCCTCACAAACGTTGACCGCAACCTTTGTCCCGGCGATGTTGAGAACGGGGCAGCCAGTACCAGGCGTGAAGTAACGCTGCTCGTCAAAGACGCCGTAGTTTGGCAGGTGGATTTTCTGGTAAACATCGCAAACATGACCGTCAGCCAGAGTAGCGGCGGCGTTGTAGAGCTTTCCATCCGGACCAGCCTGGACAAAGCCGACGATCGCGACGATGTCTTTTGTGGAAGCGGCAAGAAGTTCTAGCTGTTGCTCGTTCTTCTCAACGAAGCTCGGCCACAGCACGAGGTCTTCGGGCGGGTAGCCGGTGATCGTCAGCTCGGGTAACGCCACAATTTGCGCACCCAGGGTTTTCGCCTGCGCAATCGCATCGGCGGCAGCAGCGCGGTTTCCTTCAAGGTCACCGACCGTGGTGTTGATCTGGGCGAGGGCCACTCGGAGAATCGTCATGTGTGCTCAAACGTGAATTGTGGAAACCGATACTGACAGTAAAGGATATCCGTCTGGACAGTTAGATAGG
>JAJCYX010000220.1 GCA_029262715.1 Chloroflexota bacterium | reverse complement strand
TCCAAAACCCGTGTGTTCCTGAGTCACAGAACCCCCTTCGACCGTTCCGTTCATCTCAATTGCCTGAATTACGCCTCCCGATGAAGCGAAATCAACCGTTCGTTCGAGCGAACGGTCACTCAATACGGCAAGATCGGGCGTTCTGCGGTAGAATTAATGGGTTGGGCCCAGATGAAATCGTTCAGTATCAGGGCTTTAACGGGGCCGGTAGACCAGTAAAGAGAGCACCATATGACCAAGTCGACTTCCGCATCCGACGAGACCGTGGCATCAACTGAAGGAGCGGATAACGGCTGCACTCACCACTGGGTTATCGAACCACCGAACGGTGCCGTGAGCAAGGGCAAGTGCAAGCTCTGTGGAACTGACCAGGAATTCAGGAACTCGTTCGAGTACTCGTCCTGGTACGGCACCAAGTCTCCGAACGCAAACGCGAAGAAACAGCCTTCCAAACAGCCTTCTAAGCAACCTTCAAAATAGCGCCGACTGGCTCTATCTGAACAGGTCTCTGTCTGGATCACGTAGCAACGCTTGCGAACCTTCGTTTGACGCGTCCAGCTTCAGGCCGCTCAGAAAGGCCGCCGGCACGCCGCCTGATACGCCCATCACAAGCAGCGCTGCGGATGCGACCTCATCGGCGATCGAGACCAACGTGGCGTGAAGAACCTTTCCGCTGTCATCCGGCTCGCCACGAGAGTCGTCCAGCGGCACGAACCCTGCGGTTCCAATCCCTACGTTTGTGCTGCCCTCACGCCAGGGCCTATTGAAGGTGTCAGAGATCACTACAGCCAGCGCGGTACCCGTTAGATTGGCAATGGCCGCTCGGAGTTGACGTGCCGACCTGTCAGGGTCTTCTGGCAGAAGTATCACGGTGTCAGGACCGAGGGAGTTCGAGGCGTCGATACCTGCATTGGCACAGATGAAGCCGTGGTGCGTTTCGGTGATTAGCACCCCGGGCACGCTACGCAGTACACGCACGCTGCTAGCAAGGATTAGCTCGACCAGCCGTGGGTCTTTGTTGACTATTGCGCTGAGTTCAGTGGCTTCGTGACCCGGTACGACGGTACTCAGTTCCACGACCGCGCCTTCAGATTTCGACACTATCTTCTGGGCGACGACAAGGACGTCGTTATCGTGGATCGCGATGTCGTTCGCATTGATTGCAGATGTCAGTAGAGCTGCAATGTTATCGCCAGGATGCACTGCCGGGATGCCGGTAAGCGGCGCGACGTTGTATCCGCTGGGAGCTAGTGACACGCGCGGTTAACCCGTGATCCTGAGACAAGACTGCGATAGGTACATGTGACGAGTCTACGCCGCTGGCTGGTCAACTGTTTACACGCCACAGAGGCCCATCCTCGGTCAATTCGAACAGCACGGCATGGGAATCCTCGTCGTCGGTCAGGAATACGGGGTTTAGGCCGATGTTATGCGCGGCGATTGCCCGTACGCGCTGTGATGTGCCCCCCTGCACGCCTACCGGGATGCGGTCGGGAAACTGGCGTTGTATGTGCTCCCAGTACCAGTCAAACCCAAGCAGGAAGGTCGCAATAATCGCTACATCTTGCTCCGGCTCGACGACAAAGGCCTGATACCACAGACCGAACGTTGGAATGTCCTCGGCGATTATTACAGCGCTCTGACCCGCTGTATCGAAAGCGCTGGTTACATACTCACTCGCCTCTGTGTCGTCGCTGATGTCGACGCCTGAGTAGTTGAATGCGAGCGACCAGACCGGCATACCGATCACTGCGGCAATCATGACTGCCGGAATTACACGGGTTCTGTTCCGAGTGATCCAACGTCCATCAGCTTTTTCCGCAAGCGCGGCAAGGCCTACGGCAAGGTTCATCAACCCCACTGATACCCAGAGGCCGAAGACGATGAACGCAGGTATGAGAAAGACGTACGAGTCGAACGAGTTGTAAGCGATCGAGTAGATGATTAACGCTGTAAACGAGCCTGCACCGGCTATCGCAAAGCCTCTCAACCTGCTCCAAAGTAACGACACACCGGAGATGCCCAGTATTGCGCCGAGTGCGGTGAACTGTGTGAGCCATATGCCGAACGCAGCGATTATGCGGTCGTCAAAAGAGTCGGGCGACAGGCCAAAGACATACGACTGGTAGAGAGATGCCGAGGCCATCGAACGAAAGCCGCTGAAGCTGTCGGGGAAAAACCAGTTGAGTGCCGGGTCCTGTGCTGAGGCGATCGGTGCGTATGCGTATATCGAGAGACCGACCAGTAACCCGACGACCGGTTGCCATTCCAGTAGCAGCCCTTTGGGATTTTGACGGATGAGTGGCCAGTAGATCCATAAGCCAAACGGTATGGCGACGAAGCTGACGGTGACGTGATTGCCGAACGAGATTCCAAGAAGCAGCGCGAGTCCTGTGCGTATTCCTAACGCAGATTCTCCCCTGTCTATTCTCGATCTACCGATCAGCGCAAGCCAGATGAACAGGCTGACGAACATCGCGTTGAGCGAGTAGACCTCTGTAATCGTGGACTGCTTCCAGAGGAGGTTCGAGGTGGCGAGTCCGAGCGCTGTGACGAATGCGGCAGCAAAAGGAAGGCCGTGGCCGCGAGTGTCTGCGACTGGAAACCTCAGGAGCATTTTGCGGGCGGCTAAGAAGAAGAGCGGGACGGCTGCAGCGCCGGTCAAAGCCGAGAACAGGTTTGCCCGGGAAGCTTCGTCACCAAACCACAGGAGATCGCTAAATGAGCGAAGCAACACTATGTATGTTGGATAGCCAGTCGGATGAGGAATTCCCCAGGTGTGCGCGGCCGCCAGAAAGTCTCCACCGTCACCGCCTTCGTTCTCCCAGGTCAGGCCTGGTGCCATCGTTGAAGTGAATAGCGCCAGCGCGAGAGCGAAGAGCAGGATGCTCGCGGCGAGTATCGGGTGATTTTTGATCACGGTCGGAAACCGGATCAATCGATCAGACCTGGCTGTTACTGCTGAACTCATTCGGGAGCGGGCTCTTCCGTTGTATCTAACCAATATCTGGCCAAATAAGAGAGGGACCCAATTGGGTCCCTCTCAATAATCAGCTTGTCAACGACTCTTATTCAGGCCGTGTTGCGTTCCGTGCCCTGAGCATGGTGATTGTGCCACCACCGGCGAGAGCAGCTCCGAGGAGTCCTACCAACACTAGCAAGCTGGCCGTTGGGCTCCAGCCACCCGTTGCAGGGAGGTTGGTTCCGGGAGGTGCTGCCGTCGCAGGAATCTGCTGAACACCTACCGAGAAGTTCGAGAAGTTGGATGAGTTCGCACAGACCTGCCGCGTGAAGTTATTGTACGTGGAGGTCAACGGAATCCACTGGTTGCTCGTACTGCTAAGCCTGAGCACCCGGACGTTGGAGAATCCGTTTACACGATCGCTTGAACTCGTTGGTAGACACACCTGGGCTGAGCGCAGCAATTTGAAGTTCTGCTGCTTCACTCCGGAAGCGTTAAAGAACGAGATATCAGTGGCCGAACTTCCACGTGTGAAGCCTGTTGGCATCGGTGGCAATGAGCTCGGAGCAACTGTGTTGACCTGAACACCAAAGAAGCCGCTCACCGATCCAGGCCGCACGAACACAACTGGCCTGTCCTTCAGAGAACTGTTTTCAGGGTTAGAGCCTGATTCCACTCCCGTAGACGATACAAGGATGGAACTTACAGGCTGCACAACGCCCTGGGCGTTCGGTATCGAGGCAGGCGGTGTTCCCGGATTAGAAGGAGGCGCCGCAGGTGTACTCGTGGCAGATGGTGTCGTGACAGTGATCGCAATATCCCTGATCACTACCCATGTCTCATTTTTCCTGATCTGAGTAGCAATAACCTGAACGGTGCCTGAACCATTCGCCTGGATTATGGCTGTCGGGGAAGTTGATCCTGCAAGAACAGTAACCCCACCAGTGTGTGACCACTGGAAGGTCACCCCGGGGATGCCGGGATTCACAGTATTAGTCTCGTCAATCAGAACAATAGTCTGATTGAGCTTCTGGCCCGGCTGTAGTTTCAGACTAAACGGGAAGGGGTTGGCAGATAACAATGAGTCTTTTTCTGACTTCACAGCAAGAGCGCTATTACCTGTCCCCCCGGCGCCCTGTGAGTCCCCTGCGCCCGCGCTAGCGGGATCCGACCAAACGGCCGAATAGGATACGGCGAAAATAGTTACCAATCCCACCAAAGCGAGTGAGAACACCCATCGCCTTGGGATTGCGGAGCCTAGCATGGGCTGCCTCCCGGCCGAACGGCTTGCTATTCCGTCCTCTAGAAGCCGTACCTTCACAGTGCGGCCTATCAGTTTCTGCATCTAAATGTGTTTTATACGCGCTCGACCGCGGTCATTGCCCGCGGACCGAGAACAGTTTGCGATAATTTTACGTGCTATTCACACTTCACGCGCGCCGAGTTCATCCCTGCGACACCGAGTCAAGATACACCACCCCAAATTCGAGCGTCAAGATGAGAACCACGCGCCATAACGCTCATTTGCATGTGTGTTTTTCCACTCAACTTCAGGCGAGTGTGATTACTCATCAAAAGTCAGTACGCTGGCACGCTCCTCACGGACAACAGTGTCTGCGACTAGAATTACCCGGCCATTACTGCATTTCAAGGATTCCAGGTGGTCTGCTGCCGGTGTTTCTTGAGTAGGTTTCGGCAATAAATCTTCTGCTCGCGTAGTGAGACACTCTCGAAAAACCAACACTGAACCGAAGGACACCGACATGGACATGGGAATAGCCGGCAAGAACGCACTCGTTACGGGCGGTAGCCGAGGCCTCGGCAGACAGGCCGCACTGGCGCTGGCCCGCGAGGGAGTGAATGTCGCCATATGCGCCAGAGGCGAAGACCGCCTGAACGAGACAGCGGCAGAGCTTCGTGACCTCGGTGTGAAGGTCAGCGCGAG
>JAJCYX010000219.1 GCA_029262715.1 Chloroflexota bacterium | reverse complement strand
ACCAGTGCCTTTGAGAACGTAGTCAACGGCGCCGCTGTCGACTGACTGCAGTACGATCTCTTTTTGGGCCGTGGCCGTGTACATGATCACCCTGGTGGTACCGCCCGCTTTAAGCTCCGCTGCCAATTGGTCACCTGTGCCATCTGGCAGGCTGTGGTCGAGGATGGCGACCTCGGGCACGCCGTTGCGAATAAGCGCCCGTGCAACTGAGATATCGAGAGCAGCGACGACTTCGTAGCCTTCCTGCTCCATCGCATCTGTTACGGCCATCATAATGTCGGGATCGTCTTCAACGACCAGGACCTTCTTTGGCATCGCCAACCAGCCTCTCGTAACGCGGTCAAACCGCTGTGGCTCTATCGAACGGTAACAAACTGTTATTTCCGAGAATCTTCATCATTGCGCTTTTCACTGCGCTGAATCACGCAATCGCAATGCCCACCCCACGCACTCATCTTGTAAATCTAGCAATTCGACCGTAAATACTAGGGTTTGGAGGCGATTGCAGCAGGTGTGCGAAGGGCGTGCAACACGGGAAATCTCAATACAAATTTTTCGCTTCAAACGTCACGGAAGCGTAACCCTCAGCGCTCCCGTATCGGGGTCTGTGGCAACCACAAATCGGCAACTGGCTGCTTTGCAGTTACTCGCCTTTTAGACGGTAGGTCGGCGAGACAGAGTCGACACGAATACGGTGAGCCGGGTGGGATTCAGGTGAATACGTAACTCGGGTTATCCCCCAACCGTGGTTATTCTTGCGCTGCTACTCTTCGGCCATGTCGATCCCCTCCGTACATCGCAGCTGGTTCAGGCCAACTCGCAGGCGCGTCGTGCTCACTGTGGCGTTTATTGGCCTGTTGATGCTGATGTCCGCCGAGCCAGATCCGCTTATTCGATTTAACGGAGGTTCCGGTGAGCCGGTCAATCTCAGTGAGATTCCGAACCCCATTTTTCAGCAGTTGATTCCCGAAGACGCGGCCGACTATGCCGAGACTCTGAGGTTCAAGATCGAAGAAGTGCGGGGTCCGGTCGTAAGCGAGTTGAAGAGCACCCTGAACCGGCAGCAGACCGAGCGTTCGAACGTAATGTTGCGGATCATGTGGGGATTGACGCTGGTTGGCCTCGTTATGCTGGGAGCGCCGCTGGTTCTGGTCTGGCGCTACGGAATCCGCAAGCTACCCACGCTAGCCGGTTACAGCATCATCTCGGCAGGACTGTTCATCATCGTGGGTAGCGTGCTCGTCGGACTATATGCGATCACTCGGTACACAAGCGGACTGGTCTCGACTGCCTACAACCCACAACTCTCGATCACCGAATCGATGTTCAGCTTCTTGATCTCCCGATCGGAATCTCTTGCGGAGATCGGTCCAACAGTGGTTGAGCCGACCATTCAGGCTATGGCCGAAGGGCCGACATCCTCGGCGCTACAGATCATCCTGGAAAACAGCGAGAGCTTCTCTTCCACGCTGAATGTGTTCGTGATCCTGGCGAGGTTGGCACAGGGCATAAACATCCTGTTCTCGTTCTTGCCTCTCGCTCTGCTACTGGTCGCATTTGTGCTTTTCGTGCGCAATTCGATACCGACTATGAAGGAGATCATCAAGCTGCCGGGCAGGGCCGCGCAGGGACAGCCGAGGGCAGCGAGGACGACGGCCCGATTAGCGATCAAGAACATCAAGGTTGAGTTGGTTTATGCGCTGGCGGTCATCGCTGTTCTACTGGCGTTGACGGTGATTATTGCAACGGTAGGCCGCGGGGCCATCGAACCTGCGCTTGAGATCATTCTCAACTACATCATTGCTGCAATGATCTATGTGCAAACAGAAGCGGGAGCTCAGCCCGGGCTGATCCTATTCTGCACGGGAATTGCGCTGATTTTCCTGGTGATGGTGCTTGCGATAACCACCCTGGCCGCTGTGCTGTTCCTGTGGCGGGCGAGCAACGTGCTGAGGGCGGTTACACAGTCTGGAGTCGGCATCCGCAGCGAACGGAGTTTCTGGCTGCGAGGTACAGGTGGTCTGATCTGGGCGATGTTTGTGCCGGTGATATATGCACTGGCTGCAAGCCCTGTGATCAGCCTGTGGGGGCAGTGGGCGGTCGATACTCGTACATGGGGCGTTATGTTCGGCCTGATGCCCCTGGCGTTGGTTGCCGGGTTCTTTGTCGCATTCTGGGCCGGAAATGGCTTCAAAACACTTATGTTCGTGCGCAGATACCAGCCGGCAGTTGCAGTTGGAGCCGCTGGGGCTGCTGCCGTTGCGGCCGGGGCGATGGCTGCTGCGGGTGATGGAGATGCTGAGCCGGTACCACTACACGACGGCTCGTTCCTGGGCGACAACTTCGACATCAGCGCCTGATTGGCTTCGCGACCGAAGTTTCGACGATCAGGTCTCTTTTGGTACCGAGGGCGGGAATCGAACCCGCATGAGGTTTCCCTCACCGCATTTTGAGTGCGGCGCGTCTACCGTTCCGCCACCTCGGCACAACCAGGGGCACAAGAAGGCGCAACCGGTCAATTAACCTCGTCGTAAGCGCCTCTGACACCCATATGTTAGCCGGAATTCGCTCGGCTGACGCTACCAATTCATGTCGTGACTTGCTCGGATAGCATGACGCCGATCGGAGTTTGTGTTTGTCGCGTCATGTTCAGGTGCGAGCAGGCCCAGAGGAACACCAGGGGACATCTGTCCGCACTTGGTGGTGGAATCGCTCATAATGCAGCGAAACCGACCCGAGAGACCGCGCTACAGACAATGAACCAATCTAGCCAGCAGCCTGACAGCTCAGAAGAGCGCGAACTGGCGCTTGAGAGACCGCTGGCGGTGATCGATACCGAGTCGACCGGCCTGAACCCGGACACCGCTCGCATCGTGAGTCTGAGTGTGCTGCGTGTAGAGCCGGACGGTAGACGTTCTCTGCGATCAGAGCTTGTTAACCCAGGAGTCTCGATTCCAGCGGGCGCTACGGCCGTTCACGGCATCACGAACGAGGATGTGGCGAACAGCCCGTCTTTCAGGGCTTATGCTCGTGCGCTGGCAGAGTCGCTCGAAGACTGCGACATTGCAGGGTTCGCCGTAGACAGGTTCCACCTGCCGTTGCTGATGGCGGAGTTCCGGCGTGCGGGGGTCGAGTTTTCGTTGGACAACCGGGCTGTAGTCGATGTCATGTCGATCTATCACAGGCTCGAGCCTCGTGACTTCGAAGCCGCATACCGGCGCTACGCCTCTGATGAGCAGCCGCCTGAGCGCAACTCAGGACGCAGGAGCGAGGCGACATTCGAAATCATGCTCGGACAGCTTCGGGCCAGCCCTGAGCTGCCGGTGGAGCCGCACAGGCTGGCTAGATGGGGCAGAGGCGTTCCTGACGATGCGGCGGACGAAGATGGCCGCTTCACCTATCTCGATTCCGGAGGCGTTGCGTTCAACTTCGGTAAGTATTCCGGCGAGGAGCTGTCGAAGGTGGTGGAGAGCGATGCTGGCTACGTGGCCTGGGTCGCTTCGAACCGGGACTTTTCGCCAGACTCACGGGCAATAGCCACCGATGCGCTGGCTGAGGCTGGCCAACAGCAACAGGACGAGTACAGCTAGAACGGCCGTCCGTTCTGTGGCTCTGAGAGCGCTTACCACCAGGGGCAGGAGTGAATTATGGTTTTACAGGATCAGCAAGCGTTTCACAAAGCGTTGATCAGGCGCATTGATCGGCTCCATAAATTGCTTTTATACGCGGCGTTAGCGGTTTCGATTGGATTTATTGCGCTGATCGCAACGTTCATTGTGTTCATCATCCGATTCAATGAGTTGCTTGGCCCACTTTGATTGCACAGGGCAAATCAGCAGTCCGAGAAATCCTCTCCTGGTACGCCTAGAACGGTCGTCCGTTCTGTGGCTCTGAGAGCGCTGGCGGCGGTCCGGCACGTTC
>JAJCYX010000218.1 GCA_029262715.1 Chloroflexota bacterium | reverse complement strand
TTCCTGTAGTTCGATGCGCCGAGACTCCATCCAGGATTCCGCAGCCTCAGTTTTACCAGCCTCTAAAAGCTCGTCTGTACGAATGCGCGTGTCCCGCATGAAGCGGAAAAAATCGAACTCTCCGGACTCCGGTTCTGGCTCCAGCGGTTCGTTCTGGGGGTTGATCAGGGCCGGAGGTTCACGGTGTGGTGGATCGTTGCCAGTTAGCGATGCCCAGACTTCGCCGCCGATCTCGTCGCCAACCAGGTTGGCTAACGTTTCGTTGATCTCTACCATCGAGCCGCCGGAGAAAAATGAGCGACCGAGCGGGTGGAATATCAGGTAGGCGTGAATCCATTCGTGTGATGCGACTTCGAGCAGGGGTAAAAGGTCGCGGGTCGAAGGAATGACGTTCGGATAACTCGCGAGTCCGCCGGTTCGCATGATGGCAGCAGAGAAGTTGTGATTGTCAAGCAGCGACTGCTCGATCTGTTCCATGTCAGCCGCGGATATGTCGGGTTCGATGAGGACCGTCTCAGACCGTTCAATTCGGTCTCGCGGGGAAATGACGAGCACGCTTGGCGGATTGTCGATTCGGAAATCGACAGGGGGCCAGATGAACTCACCGAAAACGTTCAGGTCAAGTTCGACAATTTCTGCGCTAATGGCCGACTCGAGGTACTCCTCAACGCTGTCCCGCAGACGGTCTCGTTCCGAAAGCAGCTCGTCCAGCGAATTCTGGCGTTGCCGCAAGTCTTGTTGTACGACCACGGCCCTTGATGACTCTTCAACCACTCTGAACTGGGCATCGCGAATGAGCGGAACGATCTCAAGGTAGCTGGCAAGGTCTTGTTTGCGGTCTTCCGTACCTGTGTCGGTCCATGGAAAGGCTGTGTAGACGCGGTGGAGCCACTTGTCCATGAAGTTTTCGAGCTCGAACGAGAGTAATCCGTAGCGGTTGCTTACCGACGCTGCCTGTGCTGGCGTGAAGTTGAGCGAATCGCCTTTCGGGATCATCCATGCGATCAATCCGTACAGAACCAATAGCAGTACTACCAGCCAGCGCGAGATTCGGCGTTCCGGTGCGTGGGTAATCCACCGAATTGGGATCCATACGAACCTGGCTGGGAGCGAAATTACGCGCCAGGCGATGTGATTTGGTGTGTTGGCGATTGTGAGCAAAGCTTATTGAAATTGTGGAAGTTGCCACGAACTCCCTCAGACAACTGAACGTATATGTTTGATACCCGAGATGCACAGGCGAATTCACCATTTTCACAGGTTCTCCGCGGCAATTGCCGTTGGAGTTCTGTTTTTTGCGGTGGCCTGCACGAGTAGCGACGATGATCCAACGGCGGTCAGCCCTTCATCTACAGCGATCATTGCAGCGCCCGGAACCGTGGTATCGACACCATTCACCCCTCAGGCCACGGTAGCTGCTCAACCGCAGATTTCTCCGGCTGTCCGGCAGCCGTGGCCTGAAGGCCAACCGGTCGAGCAATCCCAGTGGGTGAAGGACCGGCTAGCTGCGACGAAGCGGATCTTTGCGTTTACTCCTGCTGGCGAGGAGTGGATTGATGGCTACGATCTGCGACAAATGGCAGAGCAGCCTGCATGGTTTGGAAGTTTCGGCTATGGATCGTGGGCAGGTGCAGGCGAAGCGGTTCCAAGATCGGTGTTGCATGAGATCAGCCACTCGTACTGGGGTGCGTTCTCGGTGGAGGATTCTGCCGATCTTTCGTGGGACATCTCAGATGGCACAGCACAGGCGCTATTGCAGTACAGAGAACAGCTTCGGCTCTTTATGTTGCAGCCACCAGACCGGTTCGAACCGCTGCGAGACAGGTTCAGGAACCTTCCCGGTCTCAGTACAGGTGAGTATCCGGACCTCGCACATTTCGGCGAGGCGGACATTCTGTACATGACCGGAGGTAATCTGCAGCTAATTCCGCCGATATTGCAGTCGTATTTCTCGGGCTTCCTTGCAGCAGGTGGTGCGAGTACTGAGAGTGGTCAGGCTCCCGACTCATGGGATGTGGCCGTCGCCTGGTTCAACGACCTTTCTTCTGATGATCGGAGAATTGCCGGCGAGGTCTTTGGGCTTCAACACTTCCCGGCCCAGCGGTATGTCGACTTGCCTGATTCTGGTCTTTCAGGACTCGATGCGATGTTGCGTACGCTGTACGAAGGCGAGGAACGTCAGCGGCTGGTTGATTTCGAATCGCAGTTCAACGGAATCCTGGACAGGGAGTTCTCCCTTGTAGACGCGGCAGGGGCTGACAGGGGATTCGATTTCTGGCGGTCGTATCTCTCAGACAAGCTTGACCTTCACCGACGTTATCCGAGCGTGCTGCGAAACATCGGGTCTGACCGAGGTACGCAACTGGCGAATGCCCTGGATTTCTACGCAGATATTTCCAGGTTGCCATCGACCGTTCAGGTAGAGCGCTTCAAGGCAGCGGAGAGTCAACCTCTGGTGTCTGAGCTAGCGGTGCTGCTGCGACCAAGAGCAATTGTAGGTCTGTTCTCAGAGCCCGGTTCCGGGAGCGGAATAGCAAGCGTGCTCGGTAGCCGTGCAGAGAGACTTACAGCGCTTGTTGAGGCTGTCGACGATGTTGCTCAAGTTCTGGAGCTAGAGAGTTCCGGGATTGCTGCTGCCTTATCGTTGGAACAGTTCATTCGCTCTGTCCCGGAAGACCAGTTTCGAGCAGATGCTTTCCTGCTGCTGGATCTGTTACGTAGCTCAGAGCAAGACCTTGCGTCAAATGTTTTGCCTCAACTGAGTGATGAAACCCTGCAGTTCATTCTTCGAGTTCAGCCTGCATTTGCGAGGTCGTTCGAGATAGGCCCTGAACGACTGCTAAGAGCTGTTGGCATTGTCGAAAATGGTTCGCTTGAGCAGATCAAAAATGGGGCGACTCTGCTGGCGATGAACTCATCCGGAAACTTTGCTATCGATGCATCGTACGACGAGGCTGTTTGAAGCATTGCTTAATAAATTTCCA
>JAJCYX010000217.1 GCA_029262715.1 Chloroflexota bacterium | reverse complement strand
GACCGCGACATCAGCCTGTACATCAACTCACCTGGTGGCGAGGTGTACTCAGGAATGGCGATCTACGACACCATTCGGTCAGTTCCGTGTGACGTGTCGACTATCTCGGTTGGCCTCTGCGCCAGTTTCGGCACGATCCTGCTTACCGCAGGTGCGCCAGGCAAGCGCTACGCTCTGCCGAACTCGACGATTCATATGCATCAGCCCCTGAGCGGCACGCAGGGACAGGCGTCTGACATTGAGATCCACGCCCGGGAAGTTCTCCGGCTGCAGGATTCGCTCAGACAGATCATTGCAGACAGTACGGGTCAGAGCTACGAGAGGGTGGCGAGGGACTCCGACCGTGACTTCTGGCTGAACGCTGAACAGGCCGCCGAGTACGGCCTTGTCGACGAGGTACTCAAGGTGACGGAAAAGGGCAAGTCGAAAGAAGGGGGATCCAACGGCACGAGCTAGCCTCGTCCGTCGGACACACTTACGGTAACGAAATCCTCAGTTGTCTCCCGGCAGCAGGTACTGAATGACTGACTCTCAAAATAACGGCGAAAACCACGATGCTTACGACTGCTCTTTCTGCGGTAAACCGCAGGATTCGGTCAAGCGCCTCATTGCAGGTCCCTCGAAGATCTTTATTTGCAATGAGTGCGTTGGACGGTGTCAGCAGATTATTTCTGATGACCGGCCTGTGGTTACGCCGCAGTCCAAGCCCACTACTCCAAGAGAAATCTTTGAACGTCTCAACGAGTACGTGATTGGCCAGGAACGTGCGAAGCGCGTGATCAGCGTTGGTGTTTACAACCACTACAAGCGCATCTGGTTCGGTACTGAAGACCCCGACGTGGAGCTTCAGAAGACGAACATGCTGCTGGTTGGCCCCACCGGCTGTGGCAAGACGCATCTCGCTCAGACACTGGCTCGCATCCTTGATGTGCCATTCGCCATCTCCGACGCCACCTCTCTTACAGAGGCCGGCTACGTCGGTGAGGACGTCGAAAACATCCTACTGCGTCTGATTCAGAACGCTGAGTTCGACATGGCTCGGGCTGAACAGGGCATTATCTACATAGACGAGGTGGACAAGATCGCTCGCAAGGGCGCAAACCCGTCCATCACCCGTGATGTCTCAGGTGAGGGTGTTCAGCAGGCTCTTCTGAAGATCCTCGAAGGCGCTGTTGTTAATGTACCGCCGCAAGGCGGACGCAAGCACCCGCACCAGGAGTTCATCCAGATAGACACATCGAACATCCTGTTCGTTCTGGGTGGAGCGTTCGAAGGGCTTGAGGAGATTCTTCGCAAGCGTGCAGCAGGTACTGAGTCGAACCTCGGCTTTGGCGCCAAGAGCACAAGGGCGGAGACCAGTGACAGCGTCGACTACACAGGCGTTGCCGCGGCAGACCTGATGCAGTTCGGGTTCATTCCTGAGTTCATCGGTCGGGTTCCTTTGGTCGTCGGGCTTTCCGATCTGACCAAGGACGAGTTGGTTCGAGTGCTCAAGGAGCCGAAGAACGCGCTGGTTCGCCAGTATGAAGCGTTATTCAAGATGGATGGCGTTGAGCTTGTCTTCGATGATTCCGCCCTTGAACAGACGGCCACTGTGGCCAAGGAACGCAAGGCCGGTGCTCGTGGACTGCGGTCAATAGTTGAGGAACTCCTCATTGATGTGATGTATGAGCTGCCGTCGATGACCGGCGTCAAGCAGTGCATCGTTGAGGGTGAGACGGTGACAGGTCAGACCTGGCCGAAGATTCTCGATGAGGAAGGGAAGCGCATGGACATGAAGCTTCCACCTCACCGTCAGACCGCTGCGTAGATCAGCCTTCAATCATTCTAAATAAAGAAGCCCCGACCACCGGTCGGGGCTTCTTTATTTAGAATGATCTGAGCAACGACGTCTCGGGTACACGGATGGAATGATAAAAACTGGTTATTTGGCTGCCTCGTTCTTGCGAGCCGCGACCCATTCCTGCATCCGCCTCTGAGCCTCTAGTGAAAGATCGGAGGCACGAAGTCTCGCAGGCTCCAATTTTACCGTGATCCCATCAGAGTCTTCAGCAGCAAGCATGATCCAACGATTTCTCTTGTCGTGCCTCATGTCCGGCATTTCGTTCAACAATCCATTGAGTTCGAATGATGAGTTGCGTCCACCTTTCAACACGCCCGCTTTGATCATCACTTTCCTGTGTTGCTGAGGAGTGAACACGTTTTCGTTGAGCGAGGCAAGTGTTCGAATTGCTTCTTTCTTGGATAAGCCACGGACTGAATCGACTTCTTTCGGCCGGTAAAGTCCAGAAATTGGTTCAGATTCGCCAGGAGCAGGCGTTAAATTTACCGTTAGTTCGGAAAGATTCTTGTTTTCTAGATCAGTGATAACTAACTGATAGGCTTTAGCGAGCTTCGCAGCTTTAGCACCGAACTCTCGCAACTGGTTTATGTTTATTGGTACAGACTTACTATCAGGCACTGCTGTTGCCTCCTGTTAGCCATGTGGTATTGAATATTTATGCAATACCTCTAGGCTAAATATAAATCGGCGGGAACGACAGGATTCGAACCTGCGAGCGACTTAGGGGCCTTTAATACGAACCCGGTCATCGCACACCCGATCCTAAATCGGGGCCGTTAAACCACTCCGGCACGTTCCCTCCGTAAAACTGACGCAGGGCTGGGGCGAGTGAGTTTGGTGAATTGCCAGTAACTTCACTCACTCGCTCCAGCCTCTGCATCTATACCACCATACCTGTCGAAAACGCCTGAATCTAGTGCATCGTGAAGGCAATCTGCTGCCGCCCTTTTTGCATATGGCGATATTCGTACGTCAGGTTTCGATTATCGGCATCGTGTAGTGTGTAGCTGTCTATGAGTTACGAGAAAAATTCTTAACTCCAGTAGCACCGTCGAAAACAGAAATTTCGTATCAGCGCCAGAAGCGTAGCCTACGCCTAATTGTTCACCATGTTGGGGACCTTAGGCCGTTACTATCCTCGCCTCAACCTGCTCTGTGAGGTCGAGTGGTCTGGACTTGCCGGCGTTTGCCAGGCTTATCTTCCCGTTCGCAATCGCCTTCAGGGTCTCCACAACAAGAGGTCGCTCCCTGATAAGGCCCATCTCGCGCAGTCTGACAAAGAGTGCATGGTCTTCACCAAGCTCTGATTTCAATAGCTTCACGCTGCGGCCGACAACCTCGTCCCACAGGGGCGCTATAGCTGATTCCTGTGTGCTAAACC
>JAJCYX010000216.1 GCA_029262715.1 Chloroflexota bacterium | reverse complement strand
CGAATCTGCTGCATGTTCAAGAAGAAGTTGAGATGCAGGTTTGCGAAATAAGAAATCATGAAAAATCACACAAGAATCAATGAATACGGCAGTCTTTTGGCGGGTCATAATCTTCTCTCCCTCACACCCCCAGCTCTTTCTCAACTTCTGTGAGGCTTTCGTCTACTGCTGTGGCTAGTTGGTCCAGTTCGTCTGCTGTGATTACCAGTGGTGGGGCTAGTGGGATTATGTAGGCCGGGACACGGATCCAGACGCCTCGTTCGATCAGGCGCTCAGTCAGGCGCATGTTCACGTGCAGAGAAGCATCGAAATGCTGCTTCGTCTCGCGGTTGGCTACGAACTCGATGCCCTGGATCAGCCCAGCGCCACGCACATCACCAATCATCGGGTGACGCTCCTTCATCTCAAGCAGCCTCTCATGCAGCTGCTCACCTCGAATCCTGGCATTCTCCACAAGACCCTCTCGCTCCACGATAGCCAGGTTCGCCAGCGCCGCCGCTGCGCCTCCGGGGTGCGCCGAGTAGGTGTACATGTGGCTCCACGTCTTCTCAGGTCCGCCCGAGAAGACATCGGCGATCTCAGCCGTTGCGATCGAGCCTCCGACAGGAAAGTATCCGGACGTGATGCCTTTCGCAAAGCTCATGATGTCGGGAGTGACGCCAACGAAATCGGCTCCGAACCACTTACCCAGCCTGCCAAAGCCGGTGATCACTTCGTCGAAGATCAGGACGACTCCGTACTTGTCGCAGATCTCTCTGACGAGCGGCCAGTAGTTGGCGGGAGGAACGACTCCGCCTAACGGCTGAGAGACCGGTTCGCCGATGACTGCTGAGACGCTTTCTGGCCCTTCGAACAGGATGGCGTCTTCGATGGCTTTGGCTGCAAGTTCTCCGCACTCTTCGGCTGAGCTTGAGCCGAATTCGCATCTATATGTATCGGGCGCGGGCACGGTGACGACGTTGGCTGGCTTGGGCTGGTAGTCGGTGCGCGGGAAGCCGGGGTGGCCGCCGAGCCACATGGTTCCGTAGGTGGAGCCGTGATATGAGCCTTTGCGGGAGATGACTTTGTAGCGGCCTTTGTCGCCGCGCCGTACATGGTACGCCTGGGCCATTTTTAGGCTGGATTCGTTGGCTTCTGAGCCGCCCTGGCAGAAGAAGGTTCGTGTGAGGTCTCCGGGTGTGATGTCGGCGAGTTTGGCTGCGAGTTCTATCGTGGCGGGAGTTGCGCCTGCGTAGACGTTCATGGAGACGCGGGAGAGCTGTTCGTACACTGCATGGGCGATCTCTTCACGACCGTGGCCGGCGTTGCGGAAGTACATGCCAGAGATTCCGTCGATGTACTTTTTGCCGTCCATGGCGGTGACGTAGACGCCTTCTGCGGAGTCCATGACGAGCGGCCCGCCTTCTTCGGCGAGTTGCGCCGGGTTTGTCATGCCGACGAACAGGTGTTTGTTGGCGGCGTCCTGGAGTGCAGCGTTGCCTGTGGGTGGCTGAGATGGTGGGAGGGTTGTGGTCATTTTGTGGGTCTCGAGTTAGGTGCTGACGATGGATTTGGGGCGGGCCGATGATAGGTTTGACGCAGTATACGTGCGGGAGAGTCGAGAGATTCTGAATCAAGTTCAGAATGACAGGTGAACGGTTTCCGCTCGTTCGGGCCGTCTTCGAGTATGAGAATACGAATATGCCGCAGAACATTTATGACAATCCCGAGTTCTTTGCTGGTTACGACCGGTTGAGAGAGACTGGGTCTGGCATGAACGAGGTGCTTGAGCAGCCTGCGTTCCGAAGCCTGTTGCCTGATGTGACCGGGCTTCGAGTGCTGGATATGGGATGCGGGGCAGGTGAGATGTGCAGGTTGCTTGCTGATCAGGGTGCTGCAACGGTTACGGGCATGGATGTATCTGAAAACATGCTCGAAAAGGCGCTTGAACAACATCAGGATCGCGTTACATATATACACACTTCAGCGGAAGAGGCTGCCTTCGATGTCGGCTCGTTTGACCTGGTGGTCAGCTCGCTGATGCTGCACTACGTCGAGGACATTTCGCTGTTGCTCAAGAAGATACATACATGGCTGGCCTGCGGCGGCAAATACATCTTCTCGATGGAGCATCCTGTGGCGACGGCTACGCAGGGGCTTGTTGAGACGCGCTGGGATCGTGGCGAGAATGGAGAGCCGATTGCATGGAGGCTGGCGCACTACTCGGAAGAGGGCGAGCGCTCGACCAGATGGTTCATCGATGGTGTTGTGAAGTATCACCGGACGGTTGCGACTGTGGTAAACGGGTTGATAGGTAGTGGGTTTCGGATCAGCCAAATGCTGGAGCCGCACGCTATCGAAGAGGCGGAGAGGGAGCGACCAGAGTTGATCGACGAGCGAATGCGGCCTGCGTTCCTGTTCATCGCGGCGGAGGCGGTCAAGTGACCGGAGACATCGAGATACGGCAGATGCAGGCGGGTGATATCCAGGAGATGCTGTCTGCGCTAGTGCATAGCGGCTTCAAGAAGACCGGCCCACTGTTCGACCGGTATTTACGAGAGCAGACGGCTGGAAAGCGGGTTGTGCTGATGGCGTTTGCGGACGGCAAGTTCGCCGGGTACCTGACCGTCATTTGGGAGAGCGATTACCCGCCGTTCCGCGAATCAGAGATACCTGAGGTCAACGATTTCAACGTGCTGCCTGAGGCTCGTCGCAAGGGCATCGGAACCCGTTTGATGGACGAAGCGGAACGAGTTGTCAGTGAACGCTCAGTATACTCGGGTATAGGGTTTGGAATGGGCGCAGACTACGGCCCAGCGCAGCGTCTGTATGTGCTGAGAGGTTATGTACCAGACGGTAACGGTCTGATGAACCACTCGAAACCGGTGACGTACGGCGAGCAGATTACGGTGAGCCATGAGATGGCGATCTACCTGACAAAGAAGCTGCGTTAGCTTATGACCAATACCGGAGTCCGATCTGGCAATCAAGCCGTAGTCAATTTGTGGTCACCCTACTATCAGGTCAGTGCGTGCGGCCGACCCGTGCGACATAATTACTGCCAATGAGTCAATCAGAAACTTCTGTGCCGGGACGAGTTCCGGTCAATCCCATCAAAGGCGAGGATCTCCCCGAAATTTACATTGGGGCGATTAGGGGCGCGGGCGCTACTGGTGAGCGGTCAGATGTCATTATCACCGAGGTTCACGACAGCAACGTGCCGGTGTGGAGCCGCCTACGCGCAGTCGTCACAGGTTTGATTGTCGGTGCGTTTTTCGGATCGGTGTTCTTCGCCGGTTATGCAGGCACTTCGGCCTGGATTTGCAGCGCCCGGCTCGATTGCGGCCACTGGGCCCCGATTGCAATCGTCTCTGGCATCGGTGCGTTCTCGTTCATGATCGGGGGTGGCGTAGGAGGCTACTTCCTGCACAAGATCTACAAGCTGTTCAAGGTGGCATAGCCACTTTTTCATTCCAGCAGCTACCTGTGAATCAACGGGAAACGCAGCACGCGGCAAACGCGGCTGTGCTGCTTAGCTAGCAGCACTCACGGTTTTCTGGCGGTCCTACTACTCTTGCCCAGTCTGCGTTGGAGCCGAAGATTTCCGTGCTGGTGTGATATTCGGCCCAGCCGTACCATTCGGTCACGAACGAAGTCGTCCATGTGAGCTGCGTCCCCTCGAGCTGGCCAAGAATGGCGCGGCCGGTGGAGTTCCACACCGTGTTTGTCTGCGGGTCTTTCCAGAGTCCGGGTGCCGAGATATGGGGAGCGAACTCGAGGATCTCGCCGTTGACCTCAGACGAGTACGCAAGGCCCGATCCTGCGGTATCGAAAAACACCACTATCGGCTCGTCGCCGATCAGATCGTTCACAACACCTCCGGCCTCGTCCACAAGCTGCTGTGGATAGGCTTTCGTGCCACCGGCAACCTGAACGCCTAGGACCAGCGCGTTGGCGGGCAGGCGATGATCGACGAACGAGCTTGTGTAGCCAACTGCGGCTCCGGGTGTGATCGGCATGTACCGGTGCTGGTATCCGGTTTTGTCAGACAGGACGACCGTTTCCGGGTAGAGCGAGACCCACTGGTCCCAGCGCATCATCTGCACCGGCAGAAAGTCCAGCGTAGTGCCGGTGTAGTACCCGGAGCGGGCTTCTCCGTTGAAGTGATGCCAGACAGAGCCAGTCTGGCGATCGAACATCAGCAGAACGCCTTCGTTAAGACCGAACACCTCGAACTGCAGCAGGTGGTTGCCGACTGTGGGATCGAACCCGATCCCTGAATTGCAGAGTATTCAATATGTGACGAGGACAGGGTCGCCGCCGATGGTGTCATTGACGATGTGATGCCACCACATCATGTCGAGGGGGTAGGCACGGGCCTCGCCGTTCCAGTCGAGTCCCAGCACGAACGAATCGTCTTTTACGCGAGTTGGTGCATTGTCGGCAGATACGAACACCGGGTTGTCTAGCGGCACGAACTGGTGGGTGCGCGGAATCGGAGCGACTGGAGTGGGAGTTGGTGGCA
>JAJCYX010000215.1 GCA_029262715.1 Chloroflexota bacterium | reverse complement strand
GGGTCGTTGAGGCGATTAGTCGGCTGGCGGCTATCACGTCAGACGATGTGCAGATGATCGACGAAATGGCTGAGAACGCGCTGCGGGAAGCAGTTGTCGATGACACAGGTGGCATCTCGAAGAACGCCCTCAAGCAGATGGCTCCCACG
This sequence comes from Chloroflexota bacterium, assembly GCA_029262715.1. Taxonomy (GTDB): domain Bacteria; phylum Chloroflexota; class Dehalococcoidia; order Lucifugimonadales; family Lucifugimonadaceae; genus JAJCYX01. The sequence continues at coordinate 2,875 of JAJCYX010000215.1, read as the reverse complement.
CTGCGGAAACATGTGCTGGCTGCAGCGTACGGTCGAGCCGTTGGAACAGTGAGAGACCTCGACATGGTTTCGCTAATGTCTGCATCCGAAGCCGTGTCTAATGTTGACTCAGGCAGCATCGACTTGCCGAACAAAGTAAGGCTGGTCATCGAACACGACACCGTTCGATTCCTGGCAGGAGACTCGGACCCGGGATGTCCGTATCCGCAGACATTTGACGAGTTCGCTCTGCACGTGATGAAAACGACCAGGTTTCCGGGCGGCGCAACACTGTCGGGACGCATCACCTGGCCTGCGCCGGACCCTGCAACGTTGACGAAGTGGCAAGCGATCATCAACCCAGATGTGATCAGCAATCAGCGCCTGCATGTTCGAGCCCGCAGAAACGGAGACCGGTTTCACCCGTTTGGTATGGACTGCGAGGTGAGGCTACAGGATTTTTTCGTGAACCAGCACGTCCCGGAGAGATGGCGAGACCGAGTGCCGCTGGTTCTCACTGACCGCGGCATATGCTGGGTCGTTGGAGAGCGAATCTCCGAGTGGGCGAAGGTGCCAGACGGTGCGGCCGAGGCCCTTTTGCTGGAGTACGTGAGACCGGAACAACCGTAGTCAGGAACATCGGCCCGTTGCCGTCACCGAGCAACGGATGTGCCCACTCCACTAATCCCCGAAAACCCGGCTGACCGTGCTACAAAATCCGGGCGAGCCTTGGGTTGACCGTAATTCCCGGTATTCGGCCTCGCTTCGCAACAGGTCGCCCCTCGATCTCTTTCAGATCCGCAGTGAATGCAATTGGGCGAGCGCTCGCAATGTAGAAGCCCACAGCGAACACGCTGACCGGTGCCTCTTCTACGGCAAACTGTTCGATGCGCTCCGGCGTCATGCCACCGCTAACGTAAATATCGACATGGTTGTAACCGGCCTGGTCCAGCCTTGCCCGCACCTCGTGCACCAGCGCCGGAGTCACACCACCACGCTGCGCAGGCGTGTCCAGCCTAATGCCACGTAAACGCTCCCGAAGCGCCTTCGCAACCGCCATAGCGTCCTCAGCCTCATCCTTGAACGTATCCACCAGCGCCACCCGAGGCACTTCAGGCGGCATGTGCCGATCGAAAGCGAGCACCGTGCGGACCGTGTCGCCTATAAGCAGCACGAGTGCATGCGGCATTGTGCCGGACGGAGTGAGACCAGTGAGGCGAGCGCCGATCAACGACGAGTTCGCAACGCACTTACCGACAACTGCCGAGTAGTCCATAACACCGACCACCGAAGGATGGACATGTCGTGCTCCGTAGGAGATCACTGGAATGCCCTGCGCCGCGTCGACGCATTCCCGCGCCGCTGTTGCCCAACCGGTCGACGATGCGAGGGTGCCGCAAACAGCGGTCTCGTACAGACCGAACGATGCGTAAGGCGCTCGGATTCTCAGCGCAACTTCGCCGTTCGAAACCGCAGTGCCTTCCTCAAGCGCCCACACCTCGCGGCCGGTCTCAGGAAGAATCCGTGAAAGCAGAGAGCGCGCCTCGGAAATCCCACAGAAGATTCCGTCCCCGCCAACGGTGAATTCCATCGCAACTTCCGGGTTTATCCCCTCGTTGCGAAGAATCGTCTGAGCGCGAACAAGCTCGTTGTCCGCGGTATCACCTACCAGGACCGAACGTGGAATCTCGAAGTCTCGAGTTGTCATATATTGGTTCCCGTGCTCCAGAAGCCAGCAAATGCCGGGTGCCGCTGGATGCTTCCCTGTTTAGTCACACGGACCGTGCCAACCGGATCGACTCGCAACACTGCTGCGATCGAAGTCCCGGCGCGTCATGCACGGTGAATTAGCTGTGACATTCTACTCGGATGGCGAGGATGGTCTAGGCCTGCCACGAAAGCGAAGCCTGAGTAACCCTTTCAGATCCTCCCATGCTGTCGAGACAACCTTCACCCGGGTGTCAGGGTCGTCTACCCACCTGACGGGTATTGACTTAATACGATATCCCGCCGCGTGCGCAAGCAACAGCAGTTCGGTATCCATGAACCACGCGTTGTCTTTGATCAGCGGCATTAGCGATTCAGCGGCCTTGCGTGAAACAGCTTTGAACCCGCACTGAGCGTCCGGGAACGGAGGCCAGAACATCAACTTGATCAGCGTGTTGTAACCGCGTGATGTGATCTCCCGAGACAGCTTGCGGTCTGTCACTTCCGACCCTTTGCTCAACCGCGATCCGGTCGACACGTCATATCCATCTTCGGTTATAGCGGAGACCAGTGCAGGCAGCGACTTGAGATCGGTCGAAAGATCAACGTCCATATAGCAGCGAACATCGGCGTCACTTGCCAACCATGCTCGCTTTAGCGCACGACCCCGGCCTCGCTCCTCGAGCCTCAGCGTACCCACATTCGGGAACCTCGCACCAAGCTCGGCGATAACCTCGGGTGTGCGGTCATTCGAGCCGTTGTCGGCAACCGTGATCTTCCATTCGTGCTCAGAATGCTGGTTGGTGAACTCAATCAGCTTTTCGATGCACGATGGCAGCGCTCGTTCTTCATTGAGCACCGGAATCACTATCTCGACGGATGATGCCATGCGATTGTCCGGGTAGTTGAGTGCCCCGATTAGCTACTAGTGCAGAAAGTGCCGTGTGCCGGTCATAACCATCGCCAGCCCCAGCCTGTCGGCGGCTTCGATAACCTCGTCGTCCTTGATCGAGCCACCGGGCTGCGCCACAGCGGTGATGCCATACTCCGCAGCGCCTTCAATGCCGTCGGGGAACGGGAAAAAGGCGTCTGACGCCATCACGCTGCCCGTCGTTGCATCTCTGCCGTCCCTGTTCGCAACACGCCCCGCCAGCATCACACTCGTGACACGAGTGGGCTGTCCTGCGCC
>JAJCYX010000214.1 GCA_029262715.1 Chloroflexota bacterium | reverse complement strand
CGGAGAACGGTTGCGGAAGCGGCGTCTCGGTCAGTGAATAATCAACTGAACCAGGTTTCTGCTGCAAGATGCTGATATTCGAGGCTTTCACCGTCTCGAATTAGCCCATGACTCGACCGCTTCACGTGAACTTCGCTCAGGTTCCCAACCCAATTCGGTTGTGATCTTCTCCGTGGAAACCAGCCACGGATACCTGATGAATGCGAGTCCTGCTGAAGATGACCGTTTTTGTAAGCCTGTTTTCCAGGTCAGATCGGTGAGGCCTTTTATGACAAACGCGGGTGCTGGGATCGCTTTTCCACCGGCAATGCTGACCATTTCCCTCCAACTAACAGTTCCACCACCGGCAATATTGAAGATGCCCTGAGCGTTTTGACTGAGCACTGACTCAACAGCCGAGCAATAGTCGTCAACGTGCATAAACTGCATATCGGGGTTTGCTCCAGCAGGGACCGGCAGAAACTTTAGACCGAGCGATTCCGTGATGAAGTTGCGAGCATCAGGCCCCATAACAACGCAACCTCGAAGTATCGAAACATTGCACTGCGGATTGGCCTCAGCAAAATCTAGAACGAGGCTCTCAGCCTCAACTTTGTGCTCAGAGTAGGTGAATCCAGATACTGGGTTTACCTTGTCGTCTTCCAAAAAGGGTCTGTCATTGCCGGGATGCGCTCCGTACACGGTTGCGCTGCTGAGGTAGATGAACTGTTTAACGTCAGATTTCGAACAAGCGTCGAGCAATTGCCTGGTTGCGTCAACATTGATCCGGTGCGACTCTTCCGGGTTCCGTTGAGACTGAAGCACGAACGCGAGGTGAACCACGATATCGATCGAGTAGTCGGCCAGCAGGTCGTCCAACGGTTGCGTGATGTCGCGTGTCACCGAGACGAACCGACGGGTGTCTCCTTCTGGACCTTTAGTCTGTGCTGTGTCCGCACCGACGACAAATGCGGAGTCGTCGCTTGCTGTCAAGCGGTCAAGTGTCGCCTCGCCAAGGAAGCCTGCTGAACCTGTTATCAACACGCGCCTGTTTGATTCAGGCACTCTTCACCTCGTCCGTAAAGTCGAAACCGATCTTGCCAAAACCGGGGACGATGAAGCCCATCCAGACCTTGTGCGCACCCGGTGTGAGCTGGCTGCCGTTGACGGAGATGACGATTGACCGGTTCATTTTGAGTCCGAACGTTGTCTTATCAGTGACGCGATCAAACGTGATGTCTTCCCCATCCTGGCTGAACGAAGCGGAAGTCATTGGGAGTTCCTGCTCGTCGATCTTCATGGGCTGCATACCTTTCGCGTACCCAGATCCAAGCGAGTTTTTGAGCGTGAAGCCCCAGCCGGATTCGGTATTCTGAAGGCTCCCTTTCACGTAGAGCCTTCTCAAAATGAATGCTGGAACTCCTGGCATTTTCACTCCTGTTGACTCGCCTACCGGACAGGCTGTAAACGACATCTCGATCCGTCGAATGCAGTCTAATCGCTTCCCGCGAGCCCTGACCTCATGAGGTAGACCTGTCGTTCGGTCTCGGCGGCGTAGTCGGGCAGTTCAACAGCGCCGCCCATCATTTCTGCCTGTACATAAATCTGCGCGATGCGCTCTACCAGCACTGCGATCCGCATGGCTTCGTGAAGGGTCGGTGCAGCGGCGCACATCCCATGATTGCGTAGTAAGACAGCCCTTCGATCACCCAGCGCTTCAACTCCGGCAGCCGCCAGTTCAGATGTTCCCGGAAATCCGTAGTCAGCCACTTCAATCGAGCCACCGATATACACCACCATCTCATCCACAATTGGCGGGATGTGAGTTGACGTTACCGCCGCGATGCTTGCGTACAACGAGTGTGTGTGGACGACCGCGTTAATGTCAGGCCGACTCTGGTAGATGCCGAGGTGGAGTAGTGATTCGGTCGACGGCACTAACTCCTCACCGATTGGCTCTAGCTCGCTGTCGACAACGACCAGGCCGTCTTCGTCCAGGCGATCGTACGTAACCCCCGCAGGCGTGATCAGATATCGATCCTGGCCACCTTCAACCGGCAGCCTGAGTGACACGTTTCCACTGGATCCGGAAACCAACCCGCGGCTATCAAGCTCACGAATTGCCTGGACTATCGACTCTCGGTCGGACTGGTATGAGTGTTGTTGCATTTGGGACTTGATTTCGAACGCTCTGGCGCGACTTGCGGCGTGAAAATGTAGCACGGCTGACTGCCGCTTGATAATCGATGATTAAAGCTCGATGTCGCTCAAGCGGCGTTCCCGCTCCCGCCACGCATGGTAGAGGTCGTCGTATTCAGCTCTCGCTACTACTTCTGCGGATTGCACTGTTAGCTCGTGGCGACGGCGCTCAGCGAGTTTCGAGATATCGGCGTCACCAACTCCTGAAGCGGCAATCGAAAGTGCGCCAAGAGCAGTCGTTTCACCGGATCGTGAAAACCCAACCGCATCACCCATCACCGCTGTGAGGATATCTCTGAACGTTTTCGACTTTGTGAGTCCTCCACCGATTGCGAACCACCTCGAAGGGCCGCCGAACATTGCAAGCCTGTCCGCGTTGTATCGAATAGCAAACGCGAAGTTTTCAAACATCGCTCGCACCAGCGTTGCGCGGTCCGGTGGTTCGAACGATAGCGGTACGGGAAACAGCAACCCACCGGTTCGCAACGTAACGTTGGACATGTGAATGAAGGAAGGGCCAAGATAGCCGACAGTGCCGTTTGCGCCGGGTTCAACTTTTGCAGCCTGCCGGTCTAGTCGGTCCATGAACACTCGGGGATCCTCACCCTGGCTGATCATCGAGACCAGCCAGTCGTACACGCCACCCATCTCTCCAGCGTTTGCCTCGGCAGTCCATGTCTCAGGGATCACATGCCTGCCAGTCCACATCGCATGTGTGCTGTCGAACACTGGGATATTAGTCACCCGCAACACGGCAGCGCTCCATCCGGCGATGACACCCGAGGTTTCTGGCTGAGTGACTCCGAGGCCGATCAACCCAACCTGCGAGTCAGGTCCGGCAGTAATTACCGGTGTGCCGGGTGCCAGCCCAAGCGCTCTGGCTGCCTGGGTAACAAGTTTTCCAACAACGGTTCCGGATTGGCAGGTCTGGGGCAGATCAACTTCGTCGAGATCAGCGTATGCAGCAAGCCCGGTCGCCGGTGCACCTGTCGCAACCAGCCCAAGACCGGATTCGCATGCGAGCGCCGATTCCATCAGCAGTATTCCGGTCATCCGATACGCCAGCCAATCAGCAAGCCCTGAAACGGTGCGCATCTGCTCAAATAGCTCAGGCCGCTCTTGCTTTAGCCACAGCATTCGCGCCCACGCGGTCAGCATTCCCGGACCGTGACCGGTCATCTGCCAGATCACGTTTCCAGCCTCCGCGTCGATCTGGCCTCCCTGGAAAACAGCTCGCATGTCCCTGTTTGGCCCGGAGTACAGCTCCTTGCCATCACGTCCGTACATCACCAACCCTTGCCGTTGGCTCGTCACCGAAATCGCTCGAATCTGGTCTGCTTTGACATCGGATTCTCGAAGGGCCCGCTTCGATGCTGAGCAGACAGTTTTCCATGCGGCATCCGCGTCAAACTCGAGTGCGGTGTCGGGTCCGCCTTTTGGCCGACTGTACCGAACCGGCAGGCGAGAGACCGAAAGCGGTCGACCTGTAGCCGGGCCAACAGCAGCCCGAATGTGGCTCGTTCCGAAATCGATGGCCATGTAGAGCGGTCGGGGATTACGAACGGCCACGGCGTGTCTCCCAGGCCTGTTCATTTACAAAGTTGAGCGGTTTTTCGTCTTGCGAGAACCTGATCAGATCACCGGTAATCGCCGCTGAGTGTCGGTCGATCGTGTCGTCGGTTGCGCCACCGATGTGTGGTGTCAGTACAACATTCGGAAGATCGAGCAACGGGTTGGTTGGATCGACCGGATGACTCGGGAATATGTCTATTCCTGCACCAGATAGCTGCCTGTTCGTCAGAGCCTCGACCAACGCATGTTCATCGATCAGTTCGGCGGAAGCTGTGTTAATAAGAATTGAACCGTGCTTCATTCTCGCGATCCGCTCGGTTGTGAGTAGTGCAGATCCATCATCAGCAGCCGGTGCGTGAAGGGTCACAAAATCAGCCGATTCCAGCAGGAAATCGAGTTCAGTCCATGTCACGTTGAAATCATTCGCCCATGCCGGCGTTACGATTGGATCGTAGCCAAGAACATTCATCCCGAACGCGTTACACAGATCGGCAACCCTGCGACCGATGGCACCAAGCCCGATCACGCCGGCGACTTTGCCTCCCAGCTCAATGCCACGCAACTCGCTGTAAGGCGCAGTCGGTGATTCCCACTTTCGTCCTCTCACGTACCTGTCCGATTCCGCGATTCGCCTACCCACCGACAGCATCAGCGCAATTGTGAGCTCGGCCACTGCGGCAGCGTTTCTACCCGGTGTGTTGATCACAACGACTCCGCGTTCGGTCGCTCCATCTACGTCGATTTGATTCGTCGCTGAACGACAGATTCCAGCCACTTGTAAATTTGGAGCGGCGTCAAATGTTTCCTCGAACAGGAAATCTGCTTCAACGATGACTGCGTCGAACTGTTCGTTCTGAAGTCGCTGACCAAGTAGTTCCGGATCCTGTAGCTCGTTGGTCTCCAGCCAGCTTTCATGGACCGTTTTTATGCCAACGGAGTTGAGTTCCAACAGGGAATGGTTTGTGAACGGGGCAAGAATCAGGGCGCGCATATGGAACGAGTATGAGCCTTAACGAGCCGGAATGGACAGACTTCTCGCAACCACATCCGCCGCAAGATTGCCGCTGCGTACGGCGCTCTCCAT
>JAJCYX010000213.1 GCA_029262715.1 Chloroflexota bacterium | reverse complement strand
CGGGCAAGCTTGGCTATAACTCCGAAGCTATCATCGGCGTACAGGTTGATCCGGACCAGGTTGACGCTGTTGCCGAAAAGCTATCGGCGCTTCAGCACACCCGCTGGGTTGCAGTCACAACCGGAACTTACGATGTCTTTGCATGGGCCACGTTGCCCACTGCAGAAGAGCTTGGAATATTCCTTCGAGAGAAGATCGGCGCGATCCCAGGGGTGCGCCGCACCGAGACATTCGTGAACCTTGGAGTAACCAAGCGCGAGTACGGCATACCCGTCTAGCTGCCTCAGCATCGGTGATTCAGCGACTACCACTGTGTTGCTGCATCGTTCTGTCCCAAGCTGGCTAGTTCGATAGTTCTAAACTAGATACCACCGACTAAGGTCGGTGGTAATCTTTTGTAGCCGTTTTTCGCTGTTTTCATTTGGCTCTGCTTACCTGCGCCAAAATTTGCCCGGTTACGATCAGAGTTCCACTGGAGGATCAGTTTGCTGTCGAGTGTTGCTATACCAGCCAGGCATTTACCCGGATTAGCCCGCCTGAATTCGATAGTCGGCAAGCGGGTCCCTTCACTTTTCGAATCTCTATTTCCGACAGCAACCACGTGGCACAAGCTCGTCGTGGCCATCGCTATGGCAGGGCTCACGGCTGGATTGGCACAGGGTCGCTTCTTCCTACCGGACAATCCGATCCCAATCACGTTCCAGACCTATGGGGTGTTGCTAACCGGTGGGCTACTCGGCCTTCGCTGGGGGCTTGCATCGGCCGTCATCTACTACCTTGCAGGCATGGCCGGGCTCCCAGTCTTCCAGAGCGGCGGCAACGGCTGGCAGTACGTGGCGCACGGCGTAACGGGCGGCTACCTGCTCGGGTTTATCCTGGCGACCGGAGTAACAGGGTTTCTGGCAGAAAGGGGCTGGAACCGTGGCGCATCGCTCTGGCCGATGACCATCTCGGCATTGCTCGTCTATGCGCCGGGCCTGATCTGGCTGGCGGTGTTCGATTTCGGTTGGCCTGCCGAAGGTCAGCTATTCAGCTCGGGCATGTACCCGTTTATACCCGGTGATGTAGTCAAACTGATGCTTGCTGCCTTGACTGTAGGCGTGCTCTGGAAGGTCGCTGACAACCGTACCCTCGACAGGACCAATACTGAGCGGTAGTCCCGCATACCCGAATCTTCACACTATCGCCTATCAAGGCACACACGTAGGGAACGCTCAGTTGCATAAAGACACAGACTGCGGAGAGCCGCGTAAGTCAGACGCCGGAAAAGAGATCACGGTTGCAGGTTGGGTAAACCGTCGGCGTGACCACGGGAACCTGATATTCATTGACCTGAGAGATCGGACCGGTCTTCTGCAGGTTGTTTTCAATCCGGAAATCTCGACCGATGCTCACCACCTCGCCGAATCACTGCGGTCGGAATGGGTCGTAAAGGTCCGGGGCAAGGTGAGTACCCGGCTCGCGGGCGCAGAAAACCCGAACCTTGCCACCGGTGAGGTCGAACTCATCGCTGAAGAACTGACTGTTCTAAACAGCGCGCTCACACCACCGTTCGAGGTTGATGATGACTTGAACGTCTCCGAAGACCTCAGACTTCAGTACAGGTATATCGATCTGCGCCGGCAGAAGATGCAGAACCTCCTGAAGATGCGTCACCAGGTTACCGGGATCATCTGGAACCAGATGACTGCCGAGGGCTTCACCCAGGTCGAGACTCCTATTCTCATCAAGAGCACTCCAGAAGGCGCACGAGACTACGTGGTGCCAAGCCGGGTGCATCCGGGCGACTTCTACGCGCTGCCCCAATCACCTCAGCAGATGAAGCAGATCCTGATGGTCTCGGGCATCGAACGATACTTTCAGATTGCACGCTGCTTCAGGGACGAGGACCTGCGGGCTGACCGGCAGCCTGAGCACACCCAACTCGACTTCGAGATGAGCTTCGTGCATCAGCAGGACGTGACCGATGTGGTCGAGAAGCTGTACACGCTGATTCTCAGCGAGACGAGGCCGGAGAGCACCGTACCCGCGCCGTTCCCCAGGCTCACCTATGAAGAGGCACTCCGGCGCTTCGGTACCGACAAGCCTGACATGCGGTTTGGCATGGAACTGGCAACGCTGACTGAGATTGCGGCGCGTTCCGAAGCACGCGTATTCAAGTCGATTGCCGCTGACGGCGGGTCGATACGTGGGTTCGCGGCTCAGGGAATCGCCGGATATGGTCGCAAGCAGACCGATGAACTGATCGAGATCGCCAAGCGCCACGGAGCGCACGGGCTCGTGTTCATCACAATCGACGAATCTGCTGAATCCATAGAATCTATGACTGAAGAGCAGGTCAAAGGCCCCCTGAACCGGTTCATGTCGATAGACGTGATTCGGGATATGGCTCGAGAGACAGGGGCAAAGCCCGGAGACATGATCCTGATAGTCGCCGGGGCAGAGAAGATGGTAAACAGGGTATTGAGTGAGCTGCGAAACGAGATGGCATCCCGGCTAGAACTTGCCGATCCCAACGAATTTGCCTTCGCATGGGTCACCGACTTCCCTCTGTTCGAGTGGGACGAAGAGTGGAAGCGCTGGACCCCGGCTCACCACGTCTTCTCATCTCCAAAGGCTGAACATATCGACATGCTCGAGTCAGATCCAGGTGCAGTTCACGCCGACCTGTTCGACCTCGTATGCAACGGCTGGGAGCTCGGTAGCGGCAGCATCCGTATTCATGACCCCAAGCTTCAGTTACGTGTGTTCAACGTGATCGGGTATACGGAAGACGAAATCAGTGATCGATTTGGCCATCTGCTCAGGGCGTTCGAGTACGGCGCTCCTCCGCATGGAGGCATGGGATTGGGGCTGGATCGACTGGTCGCGCTGATAGCCGGAGAGACCTCGATACGTGAGGTGATTGCCTTTCCGAAGACACAATCGGCGTCAGACCCAATGTTTGAAGCCCCGTCATCCATCAGCGAAGGGCAGCTTGCTGAACTGCACATTGCGGTTATTACGGATGAAGAGTAGCCATGGGTATCGCTTTGAAAGAGCCCAAGGAGTGCCGTTAAAGCCGCACAGAGGTTTCATTGAGCTAGAATGATTGGCAGGCTCAAATTAAACGGCATCCCAGATCGCATCCGGTCTTGCAGCCCAGATGAGCCACGTGAACGAACCGATACGTGCCCAATATGGCCAGCATGGAGTTGATTGCTTGAAGGTAACTCAGGGGGAAACCAAAGACCGGCAGACGATCCTTCACATTGAAGTGGACGATCAACTGCTAGAGCAGCACATGGGCAGGGCCCATCGGCGGCTTGCATCTCGTGTAAATGTGCCGGGTTTCCGTAAGGGCAAGGCACCTCGGTCTGTTGTAGAGCGGTTCCTCGGCAGGGAATACCTGTTAGAGGAGGCAATGGAGTCCCTGGTTCCCGCTGCAGTGAATGTGGCGGTTGAGCAGGAAGGCATTGACGCTTCTGCTACTCCAAGTGTCACGGTTACAGAGCGTGAGCCGGTAGTGAAGATAGATGCCACGGTGCCGCTACCTCCCGAGGCAACCCTCGGTGACTATTCAGACATCCGTTTCGACGACGAGGTGGAGCCGGTTACCGACGAGCAGGTTGATGAGTCGGTAAATAATATTGTCGAGGCGAAAGCCACGTGGGAAGACGTCGAGCGCGCTGTGAAGCCTGGCGATCTGATCACTTTCAGCGTCACCGGGACGGTCGAGGGCGAGCCATTCGTCGAGCAGACCGATTCTGAGTACCTTGCGGCTTCCGACAACCCGAATCCCGTACCCGGGTTTACTGATCAACTGGTAGGTATCGAGCCGGGCGGGAACAAGCAGTTCTCAATTGATA